>JABMOW010000016.1 GCA_013204025.1 Fidelibacterota bacterium
ATCTTTGTTCCAGCGTGAGTTGGCTGTAGTTTCTCATATGTACACCTCATTTTTGTCTTTGAGAGATACGGAGATTCTAAGCCAGCTCCGCTGTCTCTACAAACACTCTTTGAGTTGCACTTGGTAGTTGAACTCAGGTTACTTATTGGGGATTTATCAAATAAAGTAATATCGAAATTAATAACACTTGAAGTTGGCGTCTCAATCCTTTCTATTCCAGCTTCAATTATTTTCAAATAATCCTTAATTTTATCCTTTGCTTTTTCTGCCCCAGGAAGGCTTCGATGATTAATTTTTATCGTCCTAGTGTTAATTAAATCAAAAGGTAATTCTTCGTTTTCATCAATTACTTGAATAATGGGTTTCTGGACTATGTGTCGGATAGCTAACTCATAATATACATTTGGATTTTTATATGTTAAATCACAAATAACCAAATCATCGTAAGTAATGTGCTCTATTATTTGGTTTGTAATTAATCCAAACTCGCTAATTTCATCTGCTCTAATCGTATTATAATTAAATTCCTTCAATGTTGGTTTAAAAATATAATTCAATATATCGTCTGATCTTTTTCTTACATCAGAACCCGCTTTCCCTATTGGTGATATAATAAAACAATTTTTCATGTTAATGTTCTTTATGTTTAATACGCTCTCGCTGAATTCTAAAAGCTTATTTTATCCGATCTCTCACTGACTGCTTTACCTGATCTACAGATATCCGCTCCTGTTTGGTGGTGTCGCGATCCCGAAGGGTGACCGTATTATCTTCCGAAGTTTGGTGATCTACGGTGATGCCAAAAGGAGTGCCTGCTTCATCTTGCCGACGATAGCGTCTGCCGATAGAGCCGCCTGAATCAAAGAACGAACTGAATTCTCCGCGAAGATCTTCCACAATTTTCTTCGCCATTTCGGGCTGCCCAAGTTTGTTAAACAACGGAAAGACTGCCACGGTAATGGGGGCCAGCTTGGGAGATAGCCTAAGAACCGTTCGTTTTTCACCTTCCACTTCATCTTCATAAAAGGCATCTGCCAAAACCGTGAGAAATGCCCGATCAACACCGGCAGAGGTTTCTACCACCGCGGGGAGGATATGCTTATTGATGGTGGTATCGAAATAGGTGAGTCGTTTACCGCTGAATTGCTGATGTTTGTCCAGATCGAACGTTCCCCGGTCGGCGATGCCTTCCAGCTCGGACCATCCAAAGTCAAACTTGTATTCCACGTCGTAACATGCGGATGAGTAGTGTGCCAGTTCATCTGATCCGTGGGGTCGAAGCCGTAATTTGTCTTCGTTGATACCCAACGATTTAAACCAGTTGAGTCGCTCCTGTGACCAGTATTCCAGCCATTTTCGGGCATCTTCTGGATAGCAGAAAAACTCCATCTCCATTTGTTCGAACTCGCGAGTTCTAAAGATGAAATTCCCGGTGGTGATTTCATTTCTGAAGGCTTTCCCCAACTGAGCAATTCCGAAGGGAAGTTTCTGCCGAGAGGTGGACTGCACATTCAGAAAATTTACAAAAATCCCCTGTGCTGTCTCTGGACGCAGATAGACTACTGAACCGGAATCCGCTACGGGGCCCATATGCGTCTTGAACATAAGATTGAACTGCCGAAGGTCTGTCCAGTCGCCCACTTTTTTGGTATGTGGATCGATGACGCCTGCCTGTTTCATTGCTTCGCTACTAGTGCTTTCATTTTCAGAAAGTTTGGCAACAATCGTTTGATATTTTTCTTCATCATTGGCAAAATCAGGGATCGTCTCTACGTACAGGCTTGTCAGTAAATTTTGCACCACTTCATCCGTCTGGTCTTCCAGTAAATGATCCAATCGGTAGCGTTTTTTTGATTCTTTATTGTCCACCAATGGGTCATGGAAATTTTCTACATGTCCACTGGCTTCCCAGGTGCGGGGGTGCATCAAGATGGCGGCATCCATGCCCACTACGTTTTCACGAGCAGTAACCATTTCCTGCCACCAACGGTTTTTGATGTTCCGTTTTAGCTCCACTCCCAAGGGGCCGTAATCCCAGGTAGATCCCAGTCCGCCATAGATCTCGCTGCTCTGAAAAACGAACCCACGTTGTTTGGATAAAGACGTGAGTGTTTCCAGAATGGTGCCATCAGATTTGATATTTGCCATGATTAATTCCTGTTTGAGAGGTGGGTTATAATTTTATTTCTTTTTTCGAGTAAATCGGCGCTTTGCGGGACCTTTTTCCCGTCTGGCCTGAATAAGAGTCAATGCATCTTCAAGGGTGACTTGATCCCCTGTTGTTCCTTTCGGTAATGTGGCATTGACTTTTCCATCGGTGACATAATCCCCGTATCTGCCGGATTTAAGTTCCACCTGATCACCGCTTGCAGGATCATTTCCCAATACTTTCAGAGTCTGGGTGGCACTGGACTGTCCGGAAGCATTTAATAACTCCACAGCCCTTTCAAGTGTCAGCGCCAGAAGATTGTCGGGCGGCATGACTTTCCGGTTTACGCTCCCACATTTGATATACGGGCCGTATCTGCCCAAATCTGCCATCACATCATTTCCATCGTGTTTTCCCAGCGATTTGGGGAGGGATAACAATTGGATCGCCATTTCATGAGATACAGATTCCGGATCCATTTCGGGCAACAGTGATTTCATTTTGTCACCTGCCTTTAGATAATGACCGAATCTACCATTTAACAATTGAATGGACTCCCCATTTTCCGGAAAAGTACCCAAAATTTCAGGTTCTGCATTTTTGTGAATAAACATGTCTGTGACGGAAACAGGCGTCAATTCGCTCGGGACAAAATCTTCTGGCAATGTGACGTTCTGGCCATCATTCTGCAGGTAAATACCGTATCTTCCAATTTTCAACGACACCGGATTACCGTCTTTATCAGATGTTTCCAAGATCTGACGCGAAAGGTTTTTATCATATTCCTGATCCAGCTCTGCCTTTAATCCGAGATGTTCATTTTGTCCAAAATAGAAACCGTTCAGAAATTTACCCGCATTCATTTCAGCCAGGGAAATGCTGTCTAATTGGTCTTCCAGCCAGGCAGTAAATTGAAGATCCACCAAATCAGTGAAATACTGTTCTAAAAACTGTACGACGGCATAGGCGGTAAATGTGGGAATCAGGGCGCCTTTGACTTTGTTTGCATATCCCCGTTTCTGGATAAGCTCCATGATGGATGCATAGGTTGACGGTCTGCCAATACCCAGAGATTCCATTTCTTTCACCAGCGATGCTTCTGTATATCTGGGTGCGGGTTTAGTCGCCTGACGAGTGGGGTCCAATGCCTTGCAATCTACGGGTTGTCCATTGATCAGCTTGGGGAGCAGTGTCTCCTGATCCTCCCGGGCTGCATTGGATTCGTCTGTACCAGAGACGTACACTTTCAGATATCCATGGAATTGAATAATCTTACCTCGCGCTTCGAAAATCGCATTCCCGTCTGATATCAGTGCCGTGGTTGCTAACAATTGTGCGGATGCCATCTGACTGGCGATGGTCCGGTTCCAGATCATTTGATAAAGCTTTAATTCTAATCCCGATAATTCACCTTGTAGTTCTTCAGGCGATCGGAAAACAGACCCGGCAGGACGAATCGCTTCGTGTGCTTCCTGAGCGTTTTTTACTTTATTTTTATAATGGCGAGGCGCTTTCGGAAGGTAATCTCCACCAAATTTCTCTGCGATAATTGCACGGGCACCCGATATGGCTTCTGATGACAAATTTACCGAATCTGTTCGCATGTATGTGATGTATCCACCTTCGTATAGATGCTGGGCGGTACTCATAACTTGCTTCGAGCTAAGGTGCAGTTTTCGCACGCCCTCTTGTTGAAGGGTGGATGTAATAAACGGTGGCGATGGATGAGAAACCGCCGGTTTTTGGACTACCGATTGGACTTTCCAATCATGAGCCAACCAGTCCGTTGAGAATTTTTTTGCAAGCGTTTCGGTAAGTATCAGGCGGTTTTTGACGGATAGCTTTCCGGTGGTGTTGTCAAAATCTTTTCCCCGGGCAACCTTCTGATCACCGACGCTGATCAAGATGGTCGAAAAGGGATCGTCTCCATTCAGGAATGTGCCGGTGATCCGCCAATATTCACTTTCAATAAAAGCTGCGCGGAGTTTTTCCCGATCGACGATAATTTTAATGGCGGGGCTTTGAACCCTTCCTGCAGATAGCCGGGATTTCACATTATACCATAGTTTTTCGGAGACCAGAAATCCAAACATGCGGTCTAATATTCGTCGGGTTTCCTGTGCGCTAACCAAATTTTCATCGATGGTTCGCGTATGGCTAAATGCCTCAGTGATGGCTTTTTGAGTGATTTCATGAAATACAAGCCTTTTCACCGGAATGCTGGGTTTGAGAATTTGAAGCAGGTGCCAGGCAATAGCTTCTCCCTCACGATCCGGATCAGTTGCAATGTACAATTCACTCGCGCCATCCATCGCTTTTTTAATGCTGGCTATCACCTTTTTTTTATCCGGGGAGACCACATATTTGGGTGTAAACCCATTATCGATGTCGATACCCAGATCACTCTTTGGCAAATCCCGCACATGTCCAACCGATGCTTCCACGTTATAGTTTTGCCCAAGAAACCGCTTCAGCGTTTTCGCCTTTGAAGGGGATTCCACGATAATCAAATGTTCAGATTTATTGTTCATATTGGGGGCGAATTTAAACCCGGTAAAAAACAATCTTCCAAATCTTAAATCATTACAATTCGTTCAGAAAGGATATTTCTGACGTGAAATGTTTTGAAGTTATTGTTTTATTGGAAAAACGGCAATCTAGTATTAGTCTTCTTTGGTTTACTGGCGAGTTGTTTATTCAAGATCTTTGTACCCATTGTGTTCAAATATTTTTATTGGATACATTTTTCTAAACAATGTATTTTTCGATAATTATGACACCGAGATTAAATTAATTTTCAAATGATAAACCTTTATAATCTTACTATTCTATGTTTTTACATATTCTGTGGCATTCCTCAAGTAGTGTTTGGAGAAGTACCACATTCCAACAAACAATCAGATGATCAACTCAAAACACCAAAATTCATAAATCATGAGAAACCTGAACTAACTACTAATTTTGAAATCTTCGATAAAATAAATTGCGGGAAAACTTCCTCGAATTCGATATATCTAAATAATTGTAACCAAGGCCACCCCGTTTTAAATCTTGGCTGTAGTGAAATCACCAAACCAGATGATCTATTAGGTGGCCTTTTTCCTTTTTATCCAATTGCAAAATGCCGTTGGAACCTAAAAATGATGTCAGATGACCCAATACCAGTTTACATTGGTCTACCAGACTCGACCGAATACATCTACATTTATAGCGGTGGATTGGGGAGTTCATTAGGTCGCTATGTTATCTATAAAAACACTGAATTCATACTTATTAAAAACGAAGATGATTTTAGATCAATATTTGCTCCAATAAGTTCACCGTTAGAGGCGCTAAGCTATTTACTAGCAGTCACCAACTTTGAAGCAAGATTTGGATTAGAATGGGTACCTGAATTCGTATATTTTGTAGAAAAGATTGAAGATACTCATATTGTGAGTTCGAACGGAAACTATATAATTAACCTGTTTGGCAAAGAAATATATGGTTGTGGTCCACATCGAACTTTTCAGGGAATATTCCAAATCACGGCTAATGGTCGGGTTATTGAGCTGTCAAGAGAACCAATTTTCAAAAACCCTGCTGAAGATAACGATTGTGTAGACTAATTAACAGTTATGTAAACAGATTATTCTTTCATGCCTAATACGCCATTGCACTGGATACGGTCCAATGGATGTTAAAAGCCCAAGAGATAATCTATGAGTTTTTTAATGCTTATGCGGTTATTTTTGCAGTATAATCATATTGAAAAAGACGATAACCAACGGTGTAATAACCGTAATTACTGTGAATTAGAAAAACACAGAGAAAATGTTTATACGGCTGTTTGAGTGCGATAATCACTTTCGGGCAAGTCGTGTAAACATAGTTGGGTGTATTTTACAATTTTGAATTGTTGGAGATTAAATGTTAAATAGAATAGACATAGCACAGATTTGTATAAATGGTCATATTATTACTGATTCATATCGTCCATCATCCTCTAACCAAAACTTTTGTGATAATTGCGGAGAGACATTGATTACAAATTGCAAAAACTGTGATGCACCAATTAGAGGAAAAGAATGGATTCCAGATATTATGGCTGATAGACCAGTTGGTCTTTATCGCCCTAAGTCATTTTGTTATAATTGTGGTAAACCATTTCCTTGGACTGAAGCTGTTTTAGTTTCAGCAAAAGAATTAGCTATGTTTTCAGATGCCTATTCTGAAGATGAAAAGAAAGTACTATCTCAAAGTATTGATGAGATTATAATTGATACACCCAAAACAAAAGTAGAAGCAGTAAAGTTTAGTCATTTGATGAAAAAAGGTGGTAGAGCAATAGCAGATGGGTTTCGCGAGATATTGATTGATGTTATAAGTGAAACTGCAAAGAAAATTATTTGGCCAAATGAATAAAAACACCCAACACTCGCTGCTACGGACGTGAAACGCTAGTAGCATGATTTTGAGGGTCGTGAATAAAGTTTTAACTAAAATAACAATTGGAAGGAAGCAAATGAAAGAATTAATTAAAAAGAGAAATTTCTTTATGAGTATTACGTTTATGAGTGCATTTTTAACAGTAACTTTTTCGTTTGATAGCATTGGCATTCATTGGTTCTGGTCAGATAATATACCGGTGGCAATTGTGTTAGGAATCCTTGCCATAATACTTGGAACATTCTGGTTCCGTACCCAAAGAAAAATCAAAGATTTTATAACTCAGTAGAATTATTAAATTAATTTAGAAATAGTGCATTATCAAAAGCAAAATACCACCTAACACTCGCTCCACCGGACGTGAAAAGCAGGCAGCGTGGAAATGAGGTTTGAATGTTTAATTATGCTTAGATTGTTTATTGTGAATTTTACAAATAACTTTCACGCCGCAGAGATACCTCATTAGGCTTAAACTTTTATTTGTTGCGTGTTGCGC
>JABMOW010000017.1 GCA_013204025.1 Fidelibacterota bacterium
ACCAACCGGAAAATCAAATGGTCCACTGCTCATAATGAGTACACAGTCAAGACCATCCGGTGCGAAAGCTTCCAAACCTTCCAAAGAATCAAAATGGGGATTAAGGTTGATATCTAAGTCCGTTTCTTCATCGGGCGTATGAAAATGCCATGCTTTTTCATCTGCGCTAATATTTGTTGTATCGCCCGATATAACCTTTAGAAGAATCTCTTCTTTATTTAGTGCTTGTGGTTTACCAGCGTCTCCTGCACAACAGTTCCCATTGCTCTCTCCAGTTACAACACCGGGCCTATTATACCAATCAAACCAGTGCCAATCAGTCATTTTAAGTTTTTCACCTGGATAAATATCAATAATACCATCCAGATTTAAATCAATTTCTGTTGTTGCAAGTGGTGAGTCCAGTAACTGAGTCGCAACCATTCCCATCTCCGTTACACCGTTACTATTTCCATCCTTGTCTTCAATGATAGCCATACTGACACGTAGTATTTGTCCATTAACTTCTGCACAAGGGTCAGTAGTGTCCGTTAAACAGTCGTAATAACGCATGAAATCGTCGTCATTAGTATGTGGTCCAAAACCTCCATAAATATCAGTAGACAATACATCCGCATCCATATAAAAACCCAAATAAACACCTTTATAATCAAAACCTTTTCCACGATTTAACTTGGTGCCATCGGGCATAATTAATCCTTCGTGAAACCCCTCTTCGTCGGTCCAGTCACCACTTTCATTCCTCACATTAACAGTGACAAACATAATATCTTCGGCATATGCCACACCATATGAGTGAGCAGTTGACATAACTCTTAATCCCATGGGATAACCTGTTTGAAGATATTCGTTATTAGTGTTTGTTAGATTACCACGCTGAGCCCAGCGATCATCAAATTCCATATACACATCGGTATCAGAAATAAATCTGCCTTCGATTGGCACCCAACAGTCAGGATCAGCGCGACTTCCAGTACATCCTGGGGGCCATTCAGAAGGATCCAGGCCCCCTAAAAAATCCTCAGCCCACCATCCGGGCCAGAATGCTTCAGTGATCCCTGTTTCTGCATTCACACGATCAGGCCAAGTTTGTGAGTAATTACTATGAGCCAGCAAGGGATAAGGATCATCACTGTCTGTAAATATGGTTTCACCAAAAATGTCGCCAGCTGATATTTCAGTATTGTGGGTGAATTCTCTGGATTTCGTCGACGCATGCCAATCTGTATTGGTCGTTGTAGTCAATCGAGTAAACCATGATTCCAAAGCTGTGCTACCATAAAACATATAGTCATCATCGGCAGTCCACTCTTCCTTATCTGGACCATAATCATACACATCAAATGCGTCAGTTCGCTCTTTTAAAGAAGCTCGTAAACCCCAGGGATAGATTAAACCAATTCTTGACGATGACTTATTTGGATTTTTCATCCCATTTTCTAGAAGCTCAACGCCTAAAAATATTCTTTCATTCCCAGGATCAACACCCCATTGATAAATATTGTCAATGCTTGTCATTGAGGGTTTTTTGTCACCGACAACACCCCTATCATTTTCATTATCAAATACAATCCCAACAAAAACAGTATCGCCGCCAACAAACCAAGAATCATATGCATCTTCAGAACTAAATATTTTAATAGTAGAGTTATTTACACCAGAATTCTCCTGTTCTTCAACCCAGGTAAATTTGCTTGAATAAACATGACCTGAAACACCTGCAACAAACCCAACATGGGGTAAATAAGTATAGTCTCCCCATAATCCAGCAGGATGATCATCCCATGTAATATAATTTCCGAAATTGCTAACTGCATTTTTTACTTTCCCCTGTAATAAATAGCCACGTGCACGATCGTTCATTGGATTGGTGGGGAAGGGATAATCACCAATTCGTTGTGCCGAATTTGGATAGGACGGTTGTTCAACATAATTTCCAGGTTCACGTGGTTCCGAACCACTTACTATGGTTTGGAATAGAATGAGTATCAGTGTAAGTAATTTTTTCATTAGCTTGCCTATTTAAAGTC
>JABMOW010000002.1 GCA_013204025.1 Fidelibacterota bacterium
ACCACATATGTTAAGTTTTTGAAGAAATCCGCCCAATTGGTGTGATGGGGTAAAATCCCCAGATGCAGCATATCGGGATTGGTAAACACAAACTGTGCAGATCGTCTGATCTCTTGTCGGCGGTCTTTTGACGTATCGCCATCATAAATTCCTGCCCGGGCACTGAAGTGTGGATCGATAGATGATAACGCGGTAATTTCAGACGAAAGTGAGGTGAATTGGTCCTGTGCAAGTGCTTTCGTCGGGAATAGCAAAAGCGATGCGGTTCCCGGATATGCCACTGCCGTGTTTAGAATCGGAATCTGATAGCAGAGGGATTTCCCACTGGCAACCCCCGTTGTGACGACTACATTTTTCCCCGAGATGACGGCGTCAAGCGCTTGTGCCTGGTGGGTGTATAATTTTTCGATGCCATGACGGTGTAACATATCCACCACTTCTGGCGAAAGTGATTTTGGGATGTGGTTCCATTTTACATTCCGAGCGGCAAATCGGTGAGTATGAACGATATTTTTGGCGTCCAGATGTTTGAGGATTGTGGTCATGTATTATATTTTTTAGTTATCAAATAAACAGTTCATCAGCACAAAATGTTGAGTATCATTCCTTTTAAACGAGGGCGTATTTTACCCATGAAAATCAAACGAGGGCAAAATATGAATTTTGCCCTCGTTTAGGAATTCTGTACTTTCTCGATACGTATTATTCAATATTGCACGATCCCGAAATTGATACCCTGGAGGAGATTATCCTCCCACTCCGAAAATGACTATCAATCGTACCCGTTTTTTGTGACGAAAGTTTAACGGTTACATGGTATATCCCTTCAGGATTACTCAGCTCGTAGGCTGATATGGAATAATTACCGGTACCCAAGTTATGAGAAGGAATACTGAGTTGGTGTGTTCCGCTACCGTTTCCTGATTCCGAATTATACTGATAAGACAGGTAAACTGTGAGAGGATCATTTTGATCGATGTCCTGCCAGGAGATGGGCATATCCTCCGTATGATTATGGGTGGATGGCAGGGTTAATTCATGAAGATCGTTTTCCTGCACCGTGATATGTGCGGAGTAAGCCTCACCATCACTCAGAAATATGATAAATGGGTAATGTACGCCCAACTCAACTTCATCAATTAATCCTGTGGCATCATAATATGGTGCACCGAAAAAAGATGTATGCTTTACGGGAAGGGTCGAACCGTTAAGCGTAACGTGGCCATCCATTAACTCAATGCTATTATGGTTTTTGTCATATAAATAGACGGTTGCAGAATGTGACAAATTACCATAAGAAGAACGCTCCCTTTCGAGAGAAATAACAGGTTGAATCAACGACGGATCTGTAAGCGGAAGATCGGATAAGGGTGAATCCACAGTACATGTACTGAACAGTAAAATTAATCCTCCAAGAACGCTTAATAATGACATTTTCTTCATATTATACCTCTATCTTTTAAACTTAACAGGCAATACTTGATGTAAAACAATCTATTCAGGAATATTGTTGTCACCTGTCCTGGATTCAAATAAAAGAGGTTAGTTTTCTCGTCCGGTTAATCGTGCGCTTAACTGTGCCAAACTGGTGAAAGAGGTTGTATCATTTTTAGTTGAAAAGGAAGGGAAGCTGTCGCCTGCCTGTCGGCAGATTTGGGTTATTAGAAATTAACGGTTTGTTTGTATGTGCAAAAGCGGATTAGAAGCACTTTCCTGTCAAGTTACAAGAAAGTTGAAGCGGGCTACAACCCTTGGATTCACTACCATTTCGGCTATATTTTATATACATTGTTACCCGCTGGACCCGCTGGTTTTTACATTTCAATTATTGTAATTTCTTAATTTAGCTCTTATAATTTGCTTAAAATTTCATTAAATTTTTTACTTTTAGTTATCGTATTTAGTATTGTTCTATATTTTGGATTGCAAAAAAGGTATGCTTGTACATTTTCCAGGAGGTATTTCAAATTAGAATTTATTTCATCAGGTGTAGTATCATATCTTTTTTTCCTTGGATTCCAAAATCGAAAATCTTCCAATTTTGTAACCTTGTTATAAGTTTGAAGTGGAGTTGTTTCAAGTAAAATATCACTGTCATCAATTTCTCTTAACTCGTTATACTCCATCCTTAATACCTGAGCAAGCCTATTACTTTTGTTTCTAATTTCGGTGAAATTCATGTCAACTAATTTTCGAAAAAAGTAAGTTGTATTATCTTCTTCACCATGATTGTTATTGTGAAAATAAATAAAAGCAGGTTTATAGAGTTCTCTCTCACTGGATAATGCAAATGGCTCAATTAGCTTTCTAAGGTTTTTTCTTTCTGGATTATCCTTAACCCAAGATAAAAGTTTATGAAGAAAAATTGTATCATCAAGCTTAAAGAGTTCTTCAACTTCTTCTTTTTCTATTGCTGATATTGTCAAATATTCGTAAAAAAATCTCTTAAACATTGCCTCACATGATCTTACAGTTTTGTGCCAATAAACACCTTCGTACATATTATTTCTAGCATCAATTATTGCATTAAATGTTGTTCTTCCTTTTGATGTTAAACCGATTTTTTTTGTTCCCCTATCAACCGTTAGATTACTTAAAAATATTTCTATATCAATTGATTTCCCATAACTAACTCCACAATGAATACTATCCCTTATTAGATAATCAAGTTTGTCAACATCAATCTGAGAGTCAATAATAGATCTAATTGTATTTTCTTTAGAATCCTTTAATGGTCTCTGTTCGTTTCCAATTATCATGCTTATTGACTTTACGCTTATATTCCATATATTTTGTATGATCCCCCCTATTTTACCATTGTTAATGATATTACAACCTCTTACTTCATGGGAGTCTAAAATATCTCCATTTGAGAATTTATATTTAATTTCTTCAATCCAATGTGAGTATGGGTAATGACCAATGTCATGTAGTAATGCAGATAAAGCCGTCAATTTGATTGTTTCATCAATTGGGTCACAAAATTTTCTAAATTCTGATTGAGGAACCAATTTGTCTAAATACCTCATTGCTAAATGATATGCCCCTAAGGAGTGTTCGAACCTTGTATGATTTGCCCCTGGGTAAACAAAAATCGTTGGCCCCAACTGTTTTACGCCCCTTAAATGCTGGAAATCTTGTGTGCGTATTATTTTGTCCATTTCTTTAGTAATTAAAGCTAAAGTATGTTCGGGTAAAACAATATGTGTGGAAAACTTACCAAATTTGGGAGCAGTCATATACTCTCCTAATTTGTATTGTAGTTTCCATGGGGTTTTGATAATAAAGTTATGATTTAAGTCATTATATAGCGCTTTTAAGTCGCTATATCTTTTCTCTAGTGGCCCGCATCCTTTTTTTAATATGGCTTTTATGCCATTATATCTATTTTCACCGTAAACCGCTCTAAACTCGTCCAATATATCAAGCATCAATGAACAAAATTGGAACATATCTATCTTTGAATATCTATCTTCAGGGGTTTGCAAATTATTCGATTCGTTGTCGGTGTATACTTTTATGTGTTTTAAATGCTGTTTCTCTAAGTATGCCTCATCAACGTCAAATCCTTTAATCGATTTAATATCTCTCGCAAAACCAAAATCTAAAATGATAAAATTGTTATCACTCGCTGAAAGTCGTATGTTGTCGGCTTTAATATCTGTATGAAAAACTTGTTCAACATTAAAATATTCAATTGCAAGACTAATCTGAGCGATTAGTTTTTCAAAGAAATATAGTCTTTGATCTATATCGATAAAGTTTGATTCTTTTTTATCTTCAGCTAATGACATGAAAACTTCATCAAGGCTTCGTCCTTTGATAATATCCATTATATAGAAAAGGACGGCTCCTTTTTTCAATTCATCAAAAGATACTCCTTCAAAACCTTCTTGGATCGTCCATTTATTGGAACTTTCAAACCAAATTGCATATCCTCCACTAATAATCTTGACAATGTTTTTATGATTTAGTTTTGAGGTAATACCTATTTCCTTTTTGAAAGTTTCAAGACCCCTTTCAATCTTAGCTTGAGTAATTTCTCCCTCAAGAGGTGTGTATATTTTAAGTGCAAAATCTTTCTGAATGGCATTACTAACTTGTAGAACTGTTCCTTGTTCGCCACTGCCGATTCTATCTATTATGTTATATGCTCCAAATTTTAACATTTGTTGATTCTTATTGCTAATTATATTATTTTCTTTGTTTTGCAATAATTTATTGAGTTTTTTTAGGATATCTTTTGAATTCATAAGCTTAAAATTTTATTCCTCTATTTGTTCTAATATGAATTTATTAAGTATTAATGTTTTCAAACTTGCCGATAACGGTTTTAATATAGTGCGATTGGCATTTCATAGCTCCAACTTTTCAAGTTACTACTATGTTTTTTTAAGTGCTACAATCTTCAATTTGAGCACTATTTTCCAAATAACCTATATTTATTGTTGTGGGTAGTTTTTATTAAAATTTCAATCTATTCGTTATTTCTTTTATGCGTGCATTGTATTTGATTTTAACATCTTCATCATCACTATTATCTTCAATTCTAAAAGCATCATTTATTACCTTGAGTTTATTGTTATTTTGCTCTCTCCAATATTCTAAATGTTCTTGGTATTGAGGATTAATTTGGAAATTCTTATCAGTACCTATAAAAATTCCCTTCTCAAAAAGTTCTTGCAGTCCTGCTGTTTCCCATTCACCAGGTAGATAATATTTGTTTTTTGAAGATTTAAGACCATCTACACTTTTCGCTTTTGACATAATAGCTGCATAGATAATCATATAAAAAGCAGGGAATCTATAGAAATTAAGCATTATCCCTTTCAGATCGGGCGGTAAAGCAAAAATTCCTTTTACTTCAATAATTGACTGATCTGTAATTTTCTTAATCTGATCTTTAAGTTGATTAATTTCTTTCTGAATTTTAGGGTCGTTAGAATCCTTTATTGAATCATTAATCTTACTAATTAATTTCTCTGTAATTTTTGCTTCTAATTCGGTTGAAATCTTACCAATGCCCAAATCATCTTTGTTATCTTTTTTATTTCCATAGTAGTTCCCAAAAATAGAATCCATAAAACTTTTATCATCTTTATAGTCGCTAGGAGAATACATCACCTTTGTGTTATAATTAAGTGTTATGAAAAAAAGTATAACTAGGAGTGTTGGAAATCCAATTACAAACCAAATGAATATTGAATGTAAATCCTTATCTATTAGTCCAATAGCAACAGTTGCATTAACTTCAGCTAATGCGGCAAAAATTGCAATAATTGTTAATGGATTATTTATTTTATTGATTTTTTCTGTCATAGTATTCAATTTTTTGAAATCTCTTTGTGATCATGATTGAAATCTACATGGTGGGAAGCACTTTGTCCAAGAGTAACATAATATGTTTTGTAATAATTTAGGTTATTTGTAATAATTATAAATTTTAGTTTCATACAATTTACTCGATTGTATCCCTGTCTGTACAATTTGTTATGGCAAAATATTGAGTAACATTTCTTTTAATCGAATAGGCATTTTATTACGGAAATCAAACGAGGGCAAAATATGAATTTTACCCTCGTTTGATCATTTATCCAGTGCTCTACTAATTGATGTTAGTTCAACAATTGACAGCTTTCTACCATCCGGATGAATTCGTTTCGATTCCCGTTTTCATCTTTACCTTTGGAATGCTTTGCCATTGATATCACCTGCTGGTAGGTCAATTCGCCCTTGAATTCTGAATCTCGTAATAACATGCCAAATCCAGCGACAGCCGCAGAAAATCGAAAGTTATCACTGCTCTCAAAAAGCGATATGTCACTATCATATAAAAATTTATGAATTGACTTACTAACGTCTTTCCCGGGTTTCTTGTATCGTAGTTTTACCGTTGCAAGTTCTGAAGAGTAATATGATTCTTCAGTGACGATATTCTGTTGATACCTTAATTCGTCAATCAATTTGACCCGTTCATTAAATCCTGCTGGAATTACCTCGTATAAAACGGTAACGGTATGTCCAGCTCCCAGTTCACCGGCATCTTTTTTATCATCATTGAAATTCTCGTTCGCCAATGCTCTGTTTTCATAGCCGATCAATCGGTATGCTTTGATATTGGCAGGATTGAATTCAATTTGAATTTTTACATCTTTGGCAATGGTAAACAGATTCGCTCTCATTTCTTTCACGAACACCTTTTCTGCTTCCTTGATATTATCAATGTAAAAATAATTCCCATTACCCGCATTGCTGAGCTGTTCCATCTTATCGTCTTTATAATTGCCCATCCCAAATCCGGTTATTGTCAGATAAATTCCATCTTTCCGTTTATCCTCAATCAGTTGGACTAAATCCGCGGTGTTTGAAACACCCACATTGAAATCGCCATCAGTGGCAAGGATTACCCGATTATTCCCGTTCTTGATATAATTTTCTTTGGCTATTTGATATGCCAACTGTATCCCTTCGCCCCCGGCAGTACTACCACCAGCACGTAATTTATCCAATGCAGTCATAATCCTATCTTTCTGATATACAGGAGTAGAAGACAAAACTTCTCCGGAAGATGAGGCGTACACCACAATGGCTATCCGGTCATGATCATCCAGGCTATTCACCAGAAGTTTAAAGGATTTCTTTAGCAAGGGTAACTTATTCTGATCACTCATTGATCCTGACACATCTATCAGAAACACCAGATTCGATGGCTTCAAATTTTCATAGTCCACCTCCCTGCCCTGTAACCCAATATGGATGAGACGACTCTCTTCATTCCAAGGACACTCAGAGATTTCAGTAATAATGGAAAACGGATCTTTTCCTTCTGGCTGCGGATAATCGTAGGTGAAATAATTAATGAGCTCCTCAATTCTTACTGCATCTTTGGGAGGTAATTGGTGGCGATCCGTAATCAATCTTCTAACATTTGAGTATGAAGCATTATCCACATCAATCGAAAAAGTGGAGAGAGGATTTTGTTTCACATCTTTGAAGGTATTTTCATTGATGTAATCGTATCCTTCTGTGTTGAAATCTTTCGGGAATTTATCAAAATAATTTGATGATTGGGAACGGCGATATTGTTTATTTTGACTATTTTTTCTATGTGTACCACTATCTGATAACAGGTAAAATGAATCCGGACTATGACTCATTGCAAGGGAAGTTCCACCGCGTTCTATTTTTGGTGCCCAAGCTCTCATCTCTACAGATTCACCTTGAATAGGTTGTTCAATCAGCTGGAAATTTACTAGGGTGCTATCACCTTCAGTTACGACAATATTACTCTTTATTTCATTACGATAACCAATCATCGCAACCTCAACATCATACGTCCCAACGGGTACATTTAAAATAATATAATTACCATCTCGGTCGCACATTGTACCTACTGAAATACATTCGATGAATACTTGTGCACCAGTTAATGGATTATTTTTAAAATCCGTGACTCGTCCCCTGATCATGCCATCGGGTTTATTATAACTGGCAATGTTTAAAAACATTAAAAATAAAATGCCAACGATTATTTTTATGGATCTAGTATGTATTCTCATGATTGACTCCTTTTTAGTATTTTAACATCCGAACTCGCAATTTATTTTTGAATCTGAAATGTTGTTTCTGCGTATATTCACGGATTATTTTACACCAATGAATTTTTCTGATTTCAAAGAACTTCGTTTACGTTCTGCTTATTAATGTCATTAATGATTGAAAGGTAAATGCTCAAAATATTTAAATCCTCCGACCGTGAAATAATCAGGCGGATCAAAGCAAACGACCGGGAAGTCCTTGGTGAGCTATTTATTCAATATAAAAGAATGGTCAATAACTATATCCAATCCAATGGTGGCTCAAGAGAAGATGCAGAAGATATGCTTCAGGAAGCCATTGTTGTCGTTTGGCAGAAAGCATGTTCGGAGCATTTTGAACTATCATCTAAAATCAGCACATTCCTGTTCGCGGTAGTCAAGAACAAATGGCGTGCGGCGTTACGTAAAAGAGAGAATATCGATCATAATCTGGTTGATGAAGATTTTACGAATTTTCCATCGCCATCTGACGGTGAACAATCTCGGAAAGATCGAATTGAGATCATCATGAAATCATTGAAAGAAATGGATCCACAGTGTAAACATTTACTTCTGCTTTATTATTTTGAAGGTCGTAACATGGAGGAAATATCCACATTATTGAAATTTGCAAATGTGAATGTGGTCAAATCAAAAAAATATCAATGCAAAAAAAAGTTGGAGACAATCGTTAAAAAAATCAGTTCCACGAACGGAGGAACACTCTGATGGATTGTAAAACCATACAGCAAAATGACATCCACGAAAAATACCTACTGGGTAAGTTGGAAAACTCCGTAAAGGATAAATACCTGACGCATTTACAAGAATGCCATAAATGTCAGCAGGAATTGGATGATCTGAAGATCTTGATTGAAGGGATCCAAACCGCGGGTGAAATTGAAATGAAGCAGGAAATTCAACGATATGCCACAGTGGGTGAATTTCAAAAACGTCAACATCGAAAGTGGATCCTGCTGAAAGTCGCGGCTGTTCTGATTTTTGTCATCCTCACACCCACCATGATTTATCGATATCAACTTTCAAAACCGCCAATCAATTCCGATGCTGTAACTCATATTAAAATTAGTCCTTTTGAAATCCCCAAGGCAGCAGAAATACTTCCCGAAACATTAGTCAGAGTTGAAGTTGATGAAGCTGTGCCAAAACAATTGAACAGTAAGCCATCGTTTGTCATTTTATCAGAACAATCGGACAATGACGAAAACGCAACTCCCATATTAGCAATGGAAGATGATATGGCTGATATTTCTCAATATTCTGAAAATGATTTCGCCAGTATGGAGCAATTAGAATTCCGAGAACTGAAACCGTCATACACACTGCAATCCGGCGTGGTTAAGAAGGAAACACGTATTACACAAGATGGCAATACAAAAACCATCGAATCCGGTTTGAAATTACGTGAACAGAAAAATACTGCGACCAAGGGCTTTATTCAGGGGATGATAACTGATACTAACGGAAACCCTCTGCCGGGTGCACAAGTTTATTTTCGTTCATTACAGATGGGAGCCAATGCTGACATGAACGGTAGATACAAAATATTCGAAGTCCCCGAAGGAATATTTAATATTTCTGTTATGATGATTGGTTATGAGACTCAACTTGTTAATGATATCACTGTGACAAATGATACGACTATTTCTCTTGATTTCGCACTTGACACTTCAGAATTCCAAGGGGAAGTTGTTGCAGTAATGGCTGCAAAACCGAAAGTAGAAACGAGTGAAACATTATTTACAAGAAAGCACGCCAAAGGCCAGACTTCCAGTGCTGCAACATACAATAAAGAACCTATTATTTCCCTCTTATCACCTGGTGAAAAAATGTATACTTTGTCTAAAAATAAGAAATTGTCTTTGAACGACCCGATCAATTTGCAGGAGAATCTCCACTTTTTTATGAATAACGGAGATACGGTAATGATACAAATCATCCCGCCTGACGAAGAATTAGAAATTGATCAGGAAAGTGGTTTACCATTTGAATTTGACGTCATTCGCTTATCAGGGAAAGATCAAAAATTGAATATGGAATGGTACGTTAATCCGGAAATTTTGTCAATTTCTACCGGGGATATTAAGATTAAAGTGAAAATGAAAAAGGATAGGAAAAAATTGATGACCGTTTACTTAAATGGTAAAGAAGTTTATCAAATCAACCTCAAGCGTAAAAAAACAACTGCTATCCTCATAGGAAAATAAAATCAATGATAATTTTTCATTGATTGACGGTTTTTTGAACATTAAAATGACAAAAATCCCGAAAATTAGATTACGACAGCTTGGTTGTTAATTCGATAATCATCTCATTTGACATGTAATAACTTCCCGAAAAGTGATATTTACCAGAATGATTTTTTAAACTTAAATGATTTATATGTTGAAATCACGTGGTGAACTGATCGGACAATTATAAATTATCCGCCGGGATATTTGTAATTTTTCGTTAATTGGAAACTTCAAATCAATTCAAAACAATTAATTTACCTTCATTTAATAAATTGGAATCATGAGACTACTTACATTTCAGTATAAAAAAATGACTCGTCTGGGTCATCTGACAGATCATAATATGATCATCGATCTGGCAAGCGCATCCCACGGAATGTTACCCGATGATATCATGTCCTTCCTGGAGAAAGGTGAATATAATCGCTTGTTGGCACGTAAAATTGCTGCAAATGATGATCTTGCTCAACTCTCTCCATCAAAAGTAAAGATCATGGCTCCTCTGCCGGAACCACCATCTATTCGAGACGGGTATGGTTTTCGCCAGCATGTCATGGCAGGTAGGAAAGCCCGTGGACTTGACATGATTCCGGAGTATGACGATTTCCCCGTATTCTATTTTTCAAATCATCGGGCAACGACGGGACCCGGCGAGATTTACGTGATGCAGGAGCATCTAAACAAACTTGATTTTGAATTAGAATGTGCCATCGTCATTGGCAAGAAATGTATCAATGTGAAGGCTTCCGAAGCTGATGACTGCGTTGCAGGTTACATGATCATGAACGACTGGAGTGCACGCGCGATTCAATACCGGGAAATGAAACTGAATTTGGGTCCTGTTAAAGGCAAAGATTTTGCTACTTCATTCGGTCCATATCTGGTCACGCGGAACGAATTGGAAATTTACCGCATTCCGGGAGAAAATGGAGATCGGTATGATCTTGAAATGACCGCAAAGCTCAATGGTAAACTTGTTTCAAAAGACAATCTGAAAAACATGACCTGGACATTCGCTCAAATCATCGAACAGGCCTCATTTGGTACTTACCTGTATCCCGGAGACATTATCGGATCAGGAACATGTGGTACCGGATGTCTGATGGAATTGAATACTTCAGGGAAAAAAGAAGTTTGGTTAAAAGATGGCGATGAAGTTGAGCTCGCCATTGAAGGATTAGGCACATTAACGAATACAATTGTAAAAATTGAGGAATAAAAATTATTATGTCAGTTGAGAAAATACAATCAACTATAACAGGTGCAGAAAATATCCGATGGGACTTATCAGATTTATATTCAGGACCGGATGATCCCACAATTGAAAGTCATATCGAAGACAGCCGTAAGCTATCTATTCTTTTTAGTGATCTATATAAAAATCGGGTCATCAAACTGTCTGATAGTGAGTTAAAAACTGCCTATGAAGAGTTAATCACCATTTTCAATCAAATGATTGAAGCGTCTCAATATGCGAATCTCCTGCTTTCAACTTCTACTAACGACGATCAAGCCAAAGGGCTGCAATCTAAATTGGACGTCGCATTTTCCGAAATTTCCAACAATCTGGTCTTTTTTGATCTGGAATTGGGGAAATTACCGAATGATAAATTGCAGGAATTCCAATCAAGCATCGATTTGGAAAAGTATTTGTATATCATTTCCAGAACCTGTGATCTAGCCAGATATCAATTGTCAGAGGGTGAAGAAAAAGCAATCACATTGAAGAATATCACTGGGAAATCCGCATTCAAAAATTTGTATGGTGAGGTTTCATCCGCTTTTATCTACGAATTTGCAATTAACGGAGAAATTAAACAATACTCCGGTGACGAACTTCGGGCACTTCGGTACCATCCAGACACTGATGTCCGTAAACGTGCAATGAAAACCTATTTCAAAAAATATGAGGACAACAAGATTGTTTTCACCAGTGTTTTTAATTCGATCATCAAAGATTTTAATATTTCTAAAAATCAACGAGGATATACTTCATCCATCAATGTGAGAAACACTGAAAACGATCTGGATGATTCAGTCATCAATACCTTAATAGATGTGACAACAGAGTCCTATTCTCTGGTTCAGCGGTATTACAAATTAAAGAAAAAATTACTTGGGCTGGACGAATTAACGCTGGCTGATATTTATGCCCCACTACCTGAAGCAGATAAACAGTTCTCTTGGGATGAAGCAAAAGCACTCGTTTTGGATGCTTTCGGTTCATTTGACTCCGATTTTTACGAGAAAGCCAAACTCATGTTTGATAAAAATCGAATTGATGCTCCTGCTGTTAAGAATAAACGTGGAGGTGCTTTTTGTTCAAGTTCAACTCCGAAGCGAAATCCGTTTGTACTGCTTAACTTTACAGGAAAGGTGCGCGATGTTTCCACGTTAGCACACGAACTTGGACATGCCATCCATTCCATGTATTCTAAAAAGCAGCACATTTTTACAGCTCACCCAATCCTACCTTTGGCTGAGACTGCCTCAGTATTTTCTGAAATGATACTCACAGACTTATTGCTGAATACTTACGATGATGACAGTCTAAAAATTTCACTCCTTTCCACGAAACTTGAGGATATTTTTTCTACCAGTCATCGTCAGAATATGTTTACACGATTTGAAGTTCGAGTTCATGATCGCATTGATAAATCTTTATTATCTTCTACAGACATGTGCACGATTTACAATGAAGAACTGAAGTTGATGTTTGGTGACTCAGTCATATACACGGATGAATATCAATGGGAATGGTCCTGTATCCCCCATATGATTCGGGTTCCATTTTATGTGTACTCTTATAATTTTGCTAATCTTCTGGTATTATCGCTTTACCAGCAATATCTGGAAGAGAAAAGTGCATTTATCCCCAAATTCAAGGAATTTCTGTCCATGGGTAGTTCAGCGAAGCCAACGGATATAATCAACCTTGTTGATCAGGACATCCACGACCCCCAATTCTGGCAGAAAAGTATAGTCTATATCGAATCCATGATTGATCGCCTTGAGAGTCTCATCGGTTAATTAATCCTGAAATGCTTCGATCCCTTATCATATACTTCACCGCAGTTCTGGTATTTTCAGGCTGTTTCAATATTGTTATCCTGTCGCCGGTAACTATCCGGGTTGAATTGCAGACAACACCGCTTGATACAGATGAACATATCTTTCTGGCGGGGAACCTCCCTCAATTAGGTGGATGGAGTGCAACGGGATTACCCTTCTCGCAAATATCCGATACAAAATGGATAGCAGAGTTCAAGGTAAAGAAAGGGTCATCCATTGAATTCAAAATCACTAGAGGTTCGTGGAATCTGGAAGCGATGACGGAAGAATGCATTGTTCCCGGTAATAGCGCTTTGATCGCCAATCAGGACACAACTATCATTATCGAAATTCCGCGTTGGAAGGATGATTGTGCTGCTGCAGGTGGTCGAATTACCGGTGAAGTAAGGTATCATGAAGATTTTTCCTCTCAATATTTAACTCTACCCAGAGATATTATCGTGTGGCTACCACCTGGATACACTGAAAACGAAAGATATCCTGTCCTGTACATGCACGATGGGCAAAATATTTTCGACCCACTCACTTCATACATCGGGCAGGACTGGAAAGTAGATGAGGTTGCTACTCAGCTCATTTCAGAAAACAAAATGAAAAAGATTATCGTGGTGGGCATTTACTGTACGGAGTTACGAGTCCCGGAGTATTCGCCAGTTCAACTGGGTGATAAGTACACACAATTTCTGATCCAAGAGTTAAAACCATTCATAGACTCTCGTTACCCCACTTTGAATGATGCATCAAACACCGCTGTTATGGGATCGTCTATGGGAGGGATCATCTCCTTCCATATTGCATGGGAAAATCCTGATGTATTTTCCATGGCTGGTTGTCTGTCCCCTGCTTTTATGGTAGACGATAACGAAATTTTAGAAAGGGTGAACACATACACCGGGAATAAAAAACCCATCAAATTTTATCTGGATAATGGCACCGTCGGACTAGAAGCTGAACTAGCGCCTGCTTTTGAACAGATGAGCAAACTGCTGCCACAAAAAGGATATACCGAAGACGACCTGTTAGTCTTCGTGGATGATGGTGCAGTACATAATGAAATCGCATGGGCAAACCGAATTCATATCCCACTTCTATTTTTCTTTGGCACCGAATAACCGGACACTACACTTTGTTTAAAAAATTCTTTTCTAAAACGCCCGAACCTTTGAGTGGACTCACCCACTTTATCGGCGTATTACTAGCAATTGTTGGATTGATTTTCTTACTCAATCGACCTTCTGAAACCAAAACGGTTTGGCACATCGTTACTTTTTCCATTTTTGGCGGCGGAATGATCTTGCTGTATTCTGCCAGCACGTTATATCATTGGCTTCCCGGATCTGAAAAGACCAGAGAAATATTCAGGAAAATTGACCATGTGATGATCTTTGTTTTTATTGCAGCCTCCTATACACCCGTTTGCCTGGTAAATCTACGGGGCGGCTGGGGTTGGAGTATTTTCGGCGTGGTTTGGGGGCTCACAATCGCAGGGTTATTCCTCAAATTATTCAAAATGAACGCACCCAGAATTCTCTCAACGGGTATTTATCTATTCATGGGATGGGTGATGGTCATTGGTATTTTTCCGTTGGTAAAATCCATCGACATTCATGGATTAGAATGGCTCGCATTAGGTGGATTATCATATACAATAGGCGCAATCATTTACGCTATCAAGAAACCTAATATCTTCCCCGGTGTTTTTGGATTTCATGAAGTCTTTCACGTGTTCGTTTTACTGGGAAGTTTTTGCCACTATCAAATGGTGTACTATTATGTGTAATCGCTTGAAGAGGCAACGATATAGTGAATTCACAGAATTACCAATTCTAAATAAGGTCTAAATTATTTATGGAATATCGAAAATTAGGGAATAGTAGTGTAAAAGTCAGCGCAATCAGTATCGGCGCTTGGCTCACATTTGGCAATACGGTAGAAGAGAAACTCACTCATAACATATTGGATGCTGCTGTTGATAACGGAATTAATTTCGTTGATGTTGCGGACGTATATGCTCTTGGAAAAGCAGAATCCGTCGTGGGTACATGGCTGAAGGACAGAGATCGTTCAAAGTTGATCGTTTCCTCGAAAGTGTATTGGCCAATGAGTAAGGATGTGAATGACAGAGGATTGTCCCGAAAACATATCATCGAATCGGTTGAAAAATCCCTGAAACGCCTTCAGACAGATTATCTGGATATCTACTTCTGTCACCGGTACGATGAAGAGACGCCTCTTGAAGAAACAGTAAGAGCAATGGATGATCTGGTCCATCAGGGTAAAGTTTTGTATTGGGGGACATCAGTTTGGGAAGCGGATCAACTCAGGGATGCCATAGATATCTGTCAGGATCATTTCCTCTATAGGCCCCAGGTGGAGCAACCCAGATATAACATGTTTGATCGGAATATCGAGGACAAGATCATACGTTCTGCAGCTGAAAATGGCATGGGTCTTGTTGTCTTTAGTCCATTAGGACAGGGAGTCCTCACTGGGAAATATAATGATTCCATTCCATTGGGTAGTCGAGGTGCAGACGCGGAATGGTTACCAGAATATCTTACCGAGTCTTATTTACAGAAAGTCCGCAAACTAACATCTCTGGCGAATGATTTACAGCTATCCATGTCACAATTGGCATTAGTGTGGGTTTTGCGAAAACCAGAGATATCAAGCGCCATTACCGGAGCCACGGATATTAAACATGTGGAGTCCAACATAAGAGCCATCGAAGCATTGCCGTTGCTTACCAAAGATGTAATGGATGCTATCGACACCATACTGAATTAAATATTAACTGAATTGATAAAATGAAAAAAATAATCTATCTAAGTAAAATAATTGCAGTGACGCTATTTTCAGGGATGATCTTGTATTCTTGTAAGCCACAATCCAAAAAGGTCACAAGCCTGGATACCAATAAAAATCCAGATAACACGACAATACCAATGGTATCCAACGTCAAGCATCCCGAATGGAGTAAAAATCTATCCATTTACGAAGTGAATATCCGCCAGTATACCAAGTCTGGAACATTCCGCGATTTTGAAGAGCATCTACCCAGATTAAAAAAACTAGGTGTGGGAATTCTGTGGTTAATGCCTATTCATCCAATCGGTGAGAAAAATCGTAAAGGCAGTCTGGGCAGTTACTATTCCATTAAGGATTATTATGGTGTCAATCCAGAGTTTGGAACGATTGAGGATTTCAAACATCTGGTGACGAAAATTCATGATTTAGGGATGTATGTCATTATCGACTGGGTAGCAAATCATACGGCGTGGGACAATTTAATGATCCGAGAGCATCCGGAATGGTACACGGTAGATATTGATGGGAATTTCAGATCTCCCGTTGATGACTGGTCAGATGTGGTGGATTTAAATTTTAATAATAACAAGCTCCAATCATATATGATGGATGCAATGAAATTCTGGGTGCAAACCACAGATATTGATGGATTCCGGTGCGATGTGGCTGGAATGGTCCCAACTGAATTCTGGGATAAAGTACGGGTTCAACTGGATTCCGTTAAACCTGTTTTTATGTTGGCAGAATGGGAAGATCCATTACTACATGAAAACGCATTCGATATGACGTATGCATGGGAAATCCATCGAACATTCAATAAACTTGCAAAGGGTGAACAGTACCTTCAAAGTTTGGACGTGATCATCGAAAATGATCAGAAAGATTACCCTGAAAATACTTACAGAATGCTATTCACTACAAATCACGATGAGAATACATGGAATGGCACCGCCATAGATCGTTTTGGAGACGGATTAGATGTGTTCACAGTGCTCACATATACGCTCCCGGGGATGCCTTTGATCTATTCAGGACAGGAAGCGGGATTGAGCAAACAATTGGCATTCTTCGATAAAGACGATATCCTCTGGCAGCAACATCCTGCAGCTGATCAGTACCGAAAGCTGAATCAACTCAAATATGACAACCCTGCATTATGGAACGGGGAATTCGGTGGAGCCTATACCCGCGTCATCAATTCAATGGATAATGTAGTCCTATCTTTTTTCAGAAAAAAAGATAAAGATACTATTCTGGTGATGGCGAATTTGTCTCCCAACTCTGTGAATTTTAATATGAAATTATTTTTTCCCAATGGTGAATTCACAGATATTAATTCAGGTGAAAAAGTCACATTTAACAAAATTGATCAATTCCAATTGCCACCTTGGGGATACCGAATATTCGAGTATCTGGATTAATCCGATAATCTGATTCACCGGGAATTGACCTGACAGATATTACTATTCCTTCCAGTCTTCCTCGGGAGTTTATTTCCCGGCTGAAAGACATTTATCCGGTTGAGTTTTCATCTATTCTTTCTACGTTCGAAAAGATGCTTCCACCTATCGTCTGGTTGAATGAACTGAAACAGAACCCTACACAAACCCTCGACGTTCTGAATTCGGATGGTATCAACCTTTCGCCTTTATCTGATCTACCTAACACATTTACCGCACTCAATGAGCAACGTGAAGCAATAACCCATCATTCTTTTGCTGATAATGGGAATATTTATCTCATTAATCCATCCAGCATGCTCCCTCCATTAGTACTGAATCCGAAGCCTAGTGATTTGGTGTTGGATTTAACTGCCGCACCGGGAAGTAAAACACTCATCATGGCGTGGTTGATGAAGAATCAGGGACAAATTTCTGCAGTGGAAAATGTTAAGTACCGGTTTCATAAATTAAAAGCCAATCTGGAAAGAAACGGGGTCACAAATACCAAATTATTTCTCAAGGACGGTACCACCATTTGGAAATATTGTCCTGAGCGATTTGATAAAATATTATTGGATGCGCCATGTTCAACTGAAGCAAGATTCCAGACAAATAACCCGAAGTCATTTGCGTTTTGGAGTGAAAAAAAGATAAAAGAGATGAATCGGAAGCAGCGAAAATTACTTTTTTCTGCGATTCAATCGTTACGACCGGGAGGAGAGTTGGTGTACTCCACATGTGCATTCTCGCCAGAGGAGAACGAAGAACCTATCGATCGGATTCTCCATAAATTCGGAAATAAATTGACGGTATCAGATATTACAATACCGATTAGAAATTGGCATCCCGCCAAATTGAGATGGAAAAAGAAAGAATTTCATCCTGATCTGAAAAAAGCTATTCGAATTCTCCCAGATGGCGTCTTTGAAGGCTTTTTTATCTGTAAAATCCGAAAACTGGAATCTACACTTTTATAGTTCTGTATTTATTTTCCCAAGCCTAATTGTTCTAATACGGATTGGATATCCGATGTTGGAAGTTTACACGTAAAATTCTGACAAACATACACCAGAGGTTCTCCCCCGTCACTTTCGTGATAGTACTGTAAATGGGGTAACCACGATATCAATTCAGTATCATTCGGGTCAACCAGTATCATCACTGCGTTGGGTAGAAATACACTTCGTATCTCATTGATTAACCTGATGGTCCGGTCATCATCAATTTTACCGGCAATTAAGATTTCAAAAGTCGGTCCTTGCGAGAAATCGATAGCCTGAAGCATCTGAGAAAATCCTGAACTGCTGCGGTTGAGTTTGGTTGAGAACGCATTAAATATTTGGGTGGAAATTACTTCATAATCAGGTCGTGACAGCATTCTACCTAATTTCAGAAAATTCATCGCGGACACAGAATTTCCGCTTGGGATGGCACCGTCGTATGCCTCCTTCACTCTAACCAATAGCTCCTCGGATTCATCCGAAGTAAAATAGAATCCTCCAGTGGTAACGTCCCAAAAATGAGCCAACTGATAATCAGACAACTCAACTGCCTTCTTCAGATATTTAACATCAAATGTAAGTTCATATACTTCCATCAAACCCCAAATCACAAATGCATAATCCTCCACAGTGGCATGGATTCCAGATACACCATTTCGGTATCGTTTGACCAAATTGCCAGCCTCGTCAACCAAATGTGAAAGGATAAAATCCATGGCTTTTACGGATGCATTTTCTAATTTTTCATCGTGAAGTACCTGTGCTGCCCGTGCCATAGCAGAGATCATGAGACCATTCCAGTCTGTGAGGATTTTATCATCTTTTTGGGGATGGACTCTCAATTCTCTCTGTTCAAAAAGAGATTTCCGAAAATGGTCTATCTGCCTCATTAATTCATCCGAGGGGATATTCAGTGACTTACTCCAAACATCCAAAGATGATGTGAGATGCGGGATATTTGTTTGTGTAGCGTACCCATCCCGAAAGTTACCATTGGATTTGATTTCGAACGCCCGATTGAAGAGAGTAGCATCTTTTTCCCCAAGAATATCTTCAACTTCCGAGGTTGTCCAGACATAATACTTGCCTTCCTCTCCCTCACTGTCTGCATCTTCTGCAGAATAGAATCCACCTTCCGGCGACGTCATGACTCGAAGAATATAATCCATGATCTCCCGAGCCGTTTGGGCATATTCTTCCTTTCCAGTTACAAGGTAGGCATCAAGGTAAGCATGTACCAGAATTGCCTGATCATACAGCATTTTCTCGAAATGAGGTACCAGCCATTCCGTATCTGTGGAGTACCGATGAAATCCATACCCGATCTGGTCGTACATTCCACCGGATCGCATTTCAGTAAGGGATTTTTCCACCATTGCCAGAGACTGGAGATTCCCCGTTTTCTTCCAGTATCGAAGTAAAAAACTGTAATCGTGGGCTTTTGGGAATTTTGGAGCGCTGCCAAATCCACCGTATTCAGAATCAAAACGTTGCTGAAATGTCTGAAATCCTTGTTCAAGGACGGTGGAGCTTATACCTGCTGATCCTTCCGAATTTGTTGTATTCACGGATTGAAGTCGCTGAGTGTTGGATTCAGCATCTGACAGAAGTTTTTCACGATCCGACTGCCACAGGGATTGGATTCGGGGAATAAGTTCCATCATTCCGATGCGATTGCCTCGGGTTTCCTTCGGGAAATACGTCCCAGCAAAAAAGGGTTTTTTATCCGGTGTCATAATGACGGTCATGGGCCACCCTCCCCTCCCGGTGATCATTTGCGTTACGGACATGTACACATTATCAATGTCGGGACGTTCTTCACGATCCACCTTAATACAGATAAATGCGTCATTCATCAGTGCGGCTACCGTTGAATCTTCAAAGGATTCGTGCTCCATCACATGACACCAGTGACAAGTGGTATAGCCGATAGACAGGAAAATGGGCTTGTCCTCTCGGAGCGCTGCCTCGAAGGCTTCATCGCCCCACGGGTACCAGTTCACTGGGTTCGCCGCGTGTTGAAGTAAGTACGGACTGCTTTCAAATACCAAACGGTTGAAGTATTCTCCGCCGTCTTTCGGAAATGTGTCGAGTATGGATCTATCAGGAATGATGATCCGGCCGTTCTCGTTGTATTGGTACATGGGATGCACCTCCTCTACAGAATGCCCCAAAGTCAGGAACATTGAAATGGTGAAAATAATGGTGATGATCATGAGAAAACTTAACTGATTCATCCCACAGAAGGCTTGGATTTATTGAAGAATATTTTACAGAATGATACCGCCTGAAGTAGATTATCCCCTCAAATAAATGTATAAAAGGATGTATTTATGGACAGTAACATTGATTACCTTGAAAAAAGAATTGCCGATCTTGAGAAAAAACTGGAAAGCTTGCAAAATGACATCCCCCAATCGGGAATCATGAGTGATAGTTTTATCAAACGAGCATTCACAATTTTTGGTCATAATCTGACAGCGGGACTCATGATCATGATCCCGTTTTATCTACTCTTTTTCATATTCGGAATGCTATTTTTCAAAAGTGCATTGATGTATTAAAAATGGGATGACAGCAAGAATTAATAGTTTTAGTAGATGAAATCAGACTTTTACTTTAACCCATAGTGTTTACTACATATTGAATTCTATTAAAATTCCACACATGATAAATGCCAAATCACATCTTTTGAAAGGAATCGATTGAAATTTCTCTTCACTAAAAAATCTATAACCGATCTCAAATTACTAGAATTGATTGCAGATGGAGTATCCGAGCAATCTATTTCCTGGGATACTGCACAATCGATTGCGTCCAGACTTGTTGAATTTAATAGAGGAACCGAAAGCCTTGGTATTTTCGGAAGTGACATCTATGCTATCGATCTTATGAATGAGATTTTCGAATACCTGATCCAGCAAACAGTTAACCATTCAAGTCCTGATTTTTATCAAAGCACCGGAGAACAATTATCACAGAAAATTGGAGATCAACAATTTGATGATTTGACTCATGAAGTGATGAATCTTGTGCCTGAATCACCATTTACTGATAGCCATACTCCAAATCCATATTTTTATTTATATTCCATTATATCTTCGATCAATAATCAAAATCCGGCTTACCAACCGTATTCCTTGTTATTTTCCAATATGGATGTAAATGATTCGCTCCAGTTTAATACCCTAATTGATCTCATCGATGAGTCTTTCCCAAAACCACTCATTGGGAATGAATCCAAACTGTCCATGATCACCTTTCTGAGTCAACCTTCGATCAGGGAGCCGAAATCCATTCAAGGTCAGTTGCAGTGGATCCTTGAGCATTGGGGAGATCATCTGGGACACTTAAAGTTGAAATTGCTTCGTGGGCTGGACTTTGTCGCCGAAGAACAAAAATATCGTGGGGCAGGACCGGGTTTGGTTCCCATTCTGGACTTTTCTCAATTTGCAGATACCGAACGTTATAGCACGGATGCAGATTGGATGCCCAATGTGATCATGCTGGCTAAAAATGTGTATGTGTGGCTGGTTCAGTTGTCCCATAAGTATCAACAGGAAATCAGAACTCTACATGATATTCCCGATGAGGAGTTGGATTGGTTGGCTGATTCCGGATTTACCGCTCTGTGGCTCATCGGCATTTGGGAGAGAAGCCCTGCTTCAAAACGGATTAAACACTTATGCGGAAATCCCGATGCAGAAGCTTCTGCTTATTCATTGTTTGACTACAGGATTACCGGCGACCTTGGTGGAGAGAATGCTATGCACCGACTAAAAGAACGGTGTGCTAATCGGGGAATTCGAATGGCTTGTGACATGGTTCCAAATCACACAGGGATCGATTCCCAATGGATTCGTGAACATCCAGACTGGTATGTTCAATCAGATTATCCTCCATTCCCGGCTTACTCATTTCATGGGGAAAATCTTTCGCACGATCCGGGTGTAGAAATTTACCTGGAGGATCACTATTACTCTAGAAACGACGCTTCAGTAGTTTTTAAATATGTGGACAAACCCAGTGGAAAAGTCCGGTATATCTATCATGGAAATGACGGCACCTCTATGCCATGGAATGACACCGCACAACTAAATTATCTCTTACCGGAAGTTCGGGAAGCTGCGACTCAAACAGTCCTTTCCATTGCCCGGCAATTCCCCATTATACGGTTTGATGCTGCCATGACGTTGGCAAAACAGCACTTCCAGAGGCTATGGTATCCTGAAGCCGGGACAGGGAGCGATATTCCATCTCGGTCCGTACACGGATTAACAAAAGAGCAGTTTGACCAGTTTTTCCCTGAAGAATTCTGGCGAACTGTCGTTGACCGGGTTGCTGCAGAAGTTCCGGACACCCTTCTTTTGGCTGAAGCATTCTGGATGATGGAAGGATATTTCGTTAGAACTTTGGGTATGCATCGCGTTTACAACAGTGCATTTATGAACATGTTGAAAATGGAAGAAAATGCCAAATATCGACAGACAATTAAGAACGTTTTGTCTTTCGATCCAGAAATTTTAAAACGATTTGTGAATTTTTTAAATAATCCTGACGAAGAATCTGCAGCCATTCAGTTTGGCAAAGACGATAAGTATTTTGGTGTGACTGCTATGATGATCACGATGCCCGGCACCCCCATGTTTGGGCACGGACAGGTGGAAGGTTTTGAAGAAAAATACGGTATGGAATTCTCCCGTCCCTATCAGGATGAATTACCAGATGAATCGTTAATCCATCGACATAAGCGAGAGATTTTCCCACTATTAAAAGTCCGTTCATTATTCTCTGAATCCAAGAATTTTCGATTCTATGATTTTATTTTGCCTGATGGGGGTATCAACCAAAATGTATTTGCGTACTCAAATGGTATCGGTGATAAACGGGTTATCGTGATTTTCAATAATTCATTTGAGCGAACTGAAGGAAAAATCCATCATTCCGTGGATATCTCCTCGAAAAATGCAGACGGTGACTCCGAAATTCGTCAATACACAATTGCTGAGGCTTTGGGAAACCACGAATTAGAAAGTCGATTTGTCATCATCAAAGTGCATCCACAGGGATTAACGTATATCCGTTCAACGAGTGATTTAGTAAATAAAGGGTTAAATCTTATCCTCTCTGGATATGAATTCCAGGTGATGTTCATTGATTCCACCGTAGCAGATGATGTGAATCACAATCTATCCGCTCTTCATCGCATTCTCGATGGAAAAGGAATACAGGATTACGCCCTAGAATATGAACGAATCAAATACCGGAATTTGCATAAAAAGTTGGAGAATATTCTTGTCGGCTTAAGTAACCTGCAAAATGATACAGATATCGTTGACTCATCTGACACCATGGAAAATGTATCGAATTTACTTTCCGGTTTTTGGGCTGAGTTGTCTATCGTTTGTAGTCTCCCAATTTCAGAAAATTCGAAAGAAGAGTTTCTCCGATCTTTTCAGATTTTGTCTAAAATTTCCGGTTTTACAACAAACCTTGAACATACAGAAAAATCAGGTAGAATAGACGGTGAAATGCAGACCCTTGGCTGTTTCATGATCATGGCTAAAACACTCGATTTACTAAGCAAATCCGAAGGACATAAATATATTTTCTCATTGGTCTTCGATTTGAATCAAAGTCTCGTAATCGAAAGAAATTCATCGATACAAAATCTTATGGAATCTGATAGCCTCTCCCTGATAGAATCTTTTTTTACTCATCTTCGGACCTTCTATACTAATGTTGCTGACATACCGGATTTTATGCAAAATCACCTTCGTGACGACCAGTCTAGATCATATCTTCAGGTGAATGAATTTGAAGGACAAGAATGGTTTAATAAAGAATTGTTTGATCAGTATTTACAATATACTTCTCATTCATTAATCTCATGGTATTTATTACAGATTACAGATTCTGAAAATGACAAGATACAGATGATCGATCAGATGAAGGCATTCACTAATTCGGTTTACTCATGGGTGGACATTGTTCAAAAACAAGCAGAAATATCTGGGTATCAATGGTCTTTGTTCCTAAATGAAATGGCAAAATATCATTCCAAAAATGATACCAAGCCAAGCGCTGAATGAGTAGGAATTTTAGGAAATTGTTGATTAAGGAAGAAAAGTAGCGGCGCAGGGATTCGAACCCCGGACACGTGGATTATGATTCCACTGCTCTAACCTACTGAGCTACGCCGCCAAAAACGGAACTAAAATTATCGCCCCGATTATCTGGTAACCAAAAATTATTTCAAACGATTTTCAAGAAGTTGGTATACCAATCGAACTGCAACTCCTGTAGCGCCAACTGCGGGTTGATACGCGGGCTCTTTAACGCCCCAGGCTGTTCCAGCGATATCCATATGAACCCAGGGAGTATCGCCAACAAATTCTTTAAGAAATACACCAGCTGCAATGGTACCTGCAGTGCGATCATTTCCCAAGTTTTTGACATCGGCAATACTGGATTTGATATCCTTTGCATATTCATCCCAAAGCGGTAGTTCCCAAACTCTCTCACTTGTCAAATCTGAAGCTTTTTTTACTTCTTTGATCAATCCTTCGTCGTTTCCCATAATGCCGGTGGCTTTATGTCCGAGGGCAATCAGAACCGCCCCGGTTAGAGTGGCAAAATCCAACATGGCAACCGGTTTGAATTTGTCAACTACATAAGAAAGAACATCTGCAAGTACCAGTCTTCCTTCTGCATCAGTGTTCAGAATTTCGATCGTTTTTCCATTGTATGCTTTTACAATGTCACCCGGTAACTGTGCAAAACCACCTGGCATGTTTTCAGTGGCACCAATGGCCCCTACAATATTGAGTTTAGGCTGTAATTCTCCAATGGCCTTCATCACACCCAACACGGTGGCACTCCCGCACATATCAAATTTCATTTCATCCATTTTAGCGCCGGGTTTAAGAGAAATTCCACCACTATCAAAGGTTAATCCTTTTCCAACGAGAGCAAAGGGATTTTCGTTTCCTGCATTTTTATATTGAATTAAGATGAGCTTTGCAGGTCTGTGAGATCCCCGAGCAACGCCATAAAAAGCGCCGAGTCCGAGCTCTTCAAATCTGCTCACATCGATGATCTCAACACTCATATTCGGATAATTATTTAATAATTCGGCCTGATCGGCAAGATAAGCAGGAGTGGCAAAATTAGGCGGATGATTTGAAACATCTCGAGCCAACATTACCCCTTCAATCAACTTCTTTGCTTTATCCAGAATAGCAGGGTTATTACAATTTAGGAATTCAACCTCTGATACCGTATTTGCATCTTTCACTTCAGATTTATATTCATTGAATTCGTAGCTGCCCAGAGATAACCCTTCGCAAAATGCCTGCAAGTGTTCATCCGATTCCAACTTCATTGAGAATGTATCAATACTGATGGAAGCGATTTTGAGCGAGTTGGCTTTCTTCATGATCATAGCGCCCAAATTACGCGCGGCACTGGTGGTAAACTTTTCTGTTTTACCCAGACCATAAACGCCTATGCGCTTGAGAGTTTTATCTCCGTAAATCAGCAGATTTTTTCCAAATTCTCCGTCGAAATTTTCCATCCCTAAAATGGTAGAAATATTATTTTTCAATCGAGTATCTAATTCACTTATAGTTGAATTGGATTTTTCTTCAGAATTAAATCCGACCAATAAATATTCACTATTTACATTATTTATACTGATATTCTCATTTCTGAGTGTATTCAATCTTGACATTTTTCACCTAACTAATAATTGACTAATAATTTCAAAACGTTTATAAAACAGCCCTGTAAACTATCCTTTTTTCCTTTTTCTAATCAAGGATACACAGCTATGTTAGCCATGTTATTTTAGGAAAGAATTATGATCAAAGATGGAATGCTAAAAAAGGGTGCGTTAACGGGACAAACTATCCTGGTTACCGGAGGAGGTACAGGGTTAGGGAAATCCATGTCTTCTTATTTTCTCACACTTGGAGCCAATGTCATTATTGCCAGCAGAAAAGCTGATGTTCTTGAGAATGCGGCAGATGAACTCCGTTCAGAGACTGGAGGAAATATTCTCGCAATCCCTTGTGATGTGAGAAAGTACGAAGAACTTGAGAATGTACTCAAAATGGGGATTGATACTTTTGGAGGCGTGGATACTCTTGTCAATAATGCGGCTGGGAATTTTATCAGTCCAACTGAACGCCTTTCGCATAAAGCATTCGATGTCATTACCGACATTGTCCTGAAAGGGAGTTATAATGCTTCTCTTGCCTTTGGCAAATATTGGATAAAAGAAAAGAAGCCCGGTATTATTCTGAATATTGTGACCACATACGCATGGACAGGCTCTGGATATGTTGTTCCATCGGCAGCAGCGAAGGCTGGTGTATTGGCGATGACACGATCGTTGGCATCCGAATGGGCAAAATACAATATCCGATCAAATGCTATTGCACCGGGTCCCTTTCCTACACAAGGTGCTTGGTCACGATTATTTCCAGAAGTACTAGCGAAAAAATTAGACCCCATTAATCGGATTCCTTTAAAACGATATGGAGAGCATCAGGAACTGGCAAATCTAGCCGCTTATCTGGTATCGGATTATTCAGGATACATCAATGGCGAGGTGATCACAATAGACGGTGGTGAATGGATTTATGGCGCAGGTGAATTCAATATGTTAGATAATGTCCCAAGCGAAATGTGGGATGAAATAGAAAAATATACCAGAAATAGGAAAAAGGAGTAGTCAAGTGACAAAAGATTTGCATTTATCTTCAGGGAAATTAGCTGATCTTGTAAATTACCAACCAAATTCGATTGTCAGCAGATCAATCCTTAAAAAGGATACGGGAAGCATGACCGTTTTTGCTTTTGATAAGGGTGAGAAATTAAGTGAGCATACAGCTCCTTTTGACGCTACAATTCAACTTGTTGAAGGAACCGCAGAAATAATCATCTCGGGGAAAAGCAATATTTTGAAAAAAGATGAATTTATCATTCTTCCTGCAAACCAGCCTCATGCAGTCAATGCAAATGAGAAATTTAAAATGGTTTTGACAATGATAAAATCCTGATCCTTTTGCAAACCTAACTATTATTATTGGAAGAAAAATGAATTATAAAAACCCCGTATTTTTGTTGATCATAGTTATCGCCGTGGGAATAGCCTGTGGTGCCAGAGATGGACTCGGAGATGTGAATAACGACGGTGAAGTAAATATATTGGATGTCATAACAGTTGTGAATATTATTCTTGGAATAAATGATACTCCGACAGAATATCAGTTATGGGCTGCTGATATAAATTCTGATGGAGCAGTTGACATACTAGATACTGTCATCATCGTTAATGTTATTCTGGGATTGGTTACAATTGATGAATACCCGGGTAGGATATTATTCATTGGGAACAGTTATACAGGTTATAATGGCGGGATATTCACACATGTGAGTGGCCTTGTTGATAACGCGCATCCATCCTGGGATATGACTATTAATGGAATCGTCCAAGGGGGAGCTACACTTGAAAGTCATTGGAATAATGTCCAAACGCGCGAAACAATATCAAATGGTAATTGGGATATTGTCATCCTGCAGGAACAGAGCACACGTCCCATCGATAATCCTGAACTCATGTACCAATACGGCGAACTGTTAGGCTCTTTGATTACTGAAGCCGGTGCTGAGACTATGCTGTTTATGACCTGGCCCCGTGAATGGATGCCTGAAACCCTGGATGATATTGATGACAGTTACACATATCTGGGTGAGCTGATTAATGCTGAAGTCGTACCAGTTGGGCGAGCGTGGGAACTGTCCAATTCAAATGATCCAGAGCTGGATCTGTATGCTGGGGATGACAGTCACCCTAACCTGTATGGCACTTATTTGAGTAGCTGTGTATTTTATCATTTCATATTTGACGAATCAACTGCTGGGAATCTATACACGAATAATGATAACATGACCAACGTTGAACAGTTATTCCTCCAGGAGATAGCTGATGAAATCTATCTGGAATATAACCCACCGGGAGAGTGAGGTGTACTCCCATTTTGAGATGTATAAAAGATTCCTTTAAGGAAGTTGTTTTAATTTAATGGCTGCGATTGAATGTTATATATTCTCCATGAATTGTTAATATTTATTATTTGAAAACCATAAGTCAAAATTGAAAAAAATATAATGGTTTTGACGATGATAAAATCCTGATCCATTCATATATTTAACCCTAATTAATTGGGAGAAAATAATGAATTTTAAAACCAACGTATTAATATTACTCATTGCTGTAACAGCAATTGCAACATCTGAAACCAGATCCACGCTTTTTTCTACCGGTACCCCTGAAACCACTGAAGGCTACCTCATTTATGCAGGGGAATCAGAGGGATTCTCTTTGTCCGATCGATTCACTGTTAATAGTACCTATACATTAAGCTCATTCGGCGTATTTCTGGGCATGCAAAGTGATCAGGCAACTGCCTTGGTACAAATCCGATATGATGATGCTAACAGTCCGGGAGAAATAATCCACGAGGAAACTATCCAATTAGATCCTCTCAATTCTTTAGGACAATTGTACACGGTATCGTTAATTAATGACTGCATCACATTGGCTCCAGATAATTACTGGTTAACCGTACTCACAACAGATACATCCTCGCAGATCATCTGGTTACATGCACCCACTTCTTCCTTTCCGATTTCTTCTAGCACGGATAATGGTATCACATGGACATCTGTGACGTATGGAACACCTGGAAGCGCTCTAGTTGCAGGAGATATCCTTTTCTTCCCGGAAAATCTGTTTCCCGGGGATATGAACGGTGATTTCCTCGTCGACGTTACGGACATCGTTACAGTGGTTGGACTGATTTTACAGGGGGAAGAATTGACGCCTGAACAACTACTCCAGGCAGATATTACTGGGGATGGTAATCTTGACGTCTTGGATATCGTTAGAATGGTTGACGTTATCCTGACTGGGTTGAATAATCCGGTAATTGACTTTGCGCTAGAGGACATCAATGATAACTCCCCCACTTTCGGTGAAATGGTTGGACCATTTCTCTATGAGGGGCAAGTATCCGCCTTTTACTTCGGGAAAGCGGGCTGAGGACTCTGTAGACACCGGTTCGGTGTTTTAAATACTCTTTATCTTGAATTACTCGAAGATGGAATTACCGACATTCATTTCGTTGGTATCAATGGATATGCTTACATCAATGACAATTATGACGCTATGATCGATGGTAAAGTATTACCATGGGCACAGGATATTCCCGAAGTGGATGTATGGAATACATGGGATGTGACAATTCGTGACTTTGTGATTGTTGATAGGACGGGTAACGAATATGCGAGAGTCAACCTTACGCCTATGAATCCTGATCCGAATTTTACTTGTGGTGAGAATTACCAACGTCTGAAAGATCTGATCCTGGCAGCCCGGGATAGATAATCCTACTTTTAAAATAATATTTTAAATAAGACTTGTTTAGTCTGGTTTGTGCATCATAATATTTAAGTAAGAATAATTCCTATTTAAAGAAATAATGAGATACAGCCCACAAAGAAAAGTAATATTAGATACTGTCAGGAATACGACAAAACACCCGACTGCTCAGGATATATTTGAGCAAGCAAGGATGAATATTCCTTCTATCAGCCTCGCAACAGTCTACAGAGATTTGGGACAGCTTATTCAAAATAATATGATCAGAGCAATCCAAACAGGGAATACCGTGCGATATGACGGAAATATTACCGAACATCAGCACTTTCAATGCTCGGAATGTAATCAACTGTTTGATCTGGATGTATCTCTCAAAGAATTTGTTTTTGATTTGAAAACAAAATTTGAACATAAAGTCATGAGTTATGAACTTATGCTAAACGGAATATGTCATAATTGTCAATAATAATATAATGGAGATAATAATAAATGTTAGTAACAAAACCAGCACCTGATTTTAAAGCAACCGCTATTATGCCTGATAATTCCTTTAAGGAAATCAGTCTGTCCGATTACAAAGGAAAAAAAGTAGTCCTTTTCTTTTATCCTTTAGATTTCACCTTCGTATGTCCGACTGAAATCATTGCTTTTGATCATCGACTTAAAGAATTTGAAAACCGGGGTGTTCAAGTTATTGGATGTTCTGTCGATTCTCACTTCAGCCATCTGGCATGGAAAAGCATTGAAGTGAAAAAAGGCGGAATCGGAAATGTTCAATACCCTATCGTCGCTGACTTGGATAAATCCATCAGCCGAAATTATGACGTCTTGGTTGGTGCAGAATCTGCGACCATTTTCACTGAAAGCGGTGATGAATATGAATCGACCGTTGGTGGTGGGGTTGCCTTGAGAGCATCTTTCCTCATTGATGAAGAAGGAGTCGTTAGACATGCGGTGATCAATGACCTTCCATTAGGTAGAAACATTGATGAAATGCTCAGGATGGTTGATGCACTGTCATTCAACCAGACGCATGGAGAAGTTTGTCCTGCAGGTTGGCAAGAAGGTAAAGCCGGAATGAAAGGTTCTACTGAAGGTGTTGCAGAATATCTGGATAAACATTCAAAAGAACTGTAGAACACATCGTTTAGGTCGGGTCGAATATTATACACTCGGCTCGACCTTTCATTTTTCTACAATCATGCGAAATTAAAGGATTAACTCATGCAACATACTTTACCGCAACTCCCTTATGCAATGGATGCACTTTCACCGCACATTTCTAAAGAGACATTGGAATTTCATTATGGCAAACATCACCAAGCATATGTAACTAATTTGAATAATCTGATCAGTGGAACAGAATATGAAGATAAATCATTAGAGAATATCATTAATTCAGCTCCAAACGGAGGATTATTTAATAACGCAGCACAGGTCTGGAATCATTCATTTTATTGGAATTGCCTTAGCCCTAGCGGTGGTGGCGAACCTGTCGGAGAACTGGCATCAGTTATCAATAAATTCTTTGAATCATTTGATGATTTCAAGATGAAATTCATAAAATCCGCTATTTCTAATTTTGGATCAGGTTGGACATGGCTTGTTAAAAATACAGATGGCAGTTTGGAAATTGTGAATACCTCAAATGCAGGCTGTGTTTTGACTACGGATAAGAAGCCACTTCTCACATGTGACGTCTGGGAACATGCATATTATATTGATTACAGAAACGCACGCCCAGCCTATGTCAATGCCTTCTGGAATTTAGTAAACTGGGACTTCATCTCTGCAAATCTGTAATTCTAATCCTTATCAAGTTCTTCTTGATTTGGTGGGCTGGAAAATTCCTACCAAAAAGAAGTCCGTCAACTAACGGACTTCTTTTTTATCCACAATTAAATGGGATAAAAATCGACGGATTACATTTAAATATTTGGGATGGCATAGACCGTATAATAAATTTGCACCCATGTCGTCGGAGGTTTAGCTC
>JABMOW010000018.1 GCA_013204025.1 Fidelibacterota bacterium
GATGTGGGCTGTGGATGTGATGAACCTCAAGCGGAGTATTATTACCCCGATGGCGATTTAGATAGTTTTGGATTTGAGTCTGGAGATTTGTTTTGTGCTGATTTAATTCCTAACGGGTGGGTAAATAATTCAGATGATTGTGACGATGGATCGGAATGGATCAATCCAGATTCACCTGAAGTGTGTGATTGGGTTGATAACAATTGTGATGATGTCATTGATGAAGGATGTACTCCTGGTGACGTTGTTATGGATGGGGTTGTAAATGTAACTGATTTAGTTCAGATGGTTCAATTTATTCTGGGTAATTCTATTCCCGACGATTACCAAACTTGGGCTAGTGACATCAATCAGGATTCAGTTATTAATGTTGTTGACATCATCATATTAGTAGCCATCATATTAGAAAGCTAATTTATTTTATTGCGCTGATCAATCCCCATTTATCAAAAACGTATTTGATTAATTCCCAGTGATCTGAAAGCCAGGTCTCATAATTTCCAAAATACACTTGCTGTTTGTTCTTGGTAGTATCCTGTAAATAATTCTCAAAATGATAGATCAAATTACCATCACCGTCCCAACTTTTCTGGGCTCCTTCGAATTTGAATTGTTCAAAATTAAAATCGAGTCTTTTATTACCAGTCATGTACCAAGCTGTTAAATGACCATTCACAGTATCATTTACACATGAAAACTCGATTTCCTTTTGGCCATTTCGAAACCACAATGAAAACAACCCAACCTTACGTCCCTTAATGGCAGTGTACTCATATTTTTTCTCGCCGTTATCATGCCAACCGGATTGAGCCCCTTCTTCCTTTCCTTCAATAAATAACTTCTCTTCTTCCATATTCCCGTTATCATACCATGAAGTTTTTTGGCCCAAAATCAGTCCATAAACCGCATTATATTCGTATTTTAATTGGCCATTTTCGTGCCAGTATTTTTGTTGACCATTTTCACGATTAAGTTGGTACTTTTTTTCGGATTCTAAAGATGAACTTTCATAATAGGAGAAATAATCACCATGTTTTTTATTTCCGTCGTAGGAAATATCCTTTTTCAGATTTCCATTATTCCAAAATATCTGTTCCTTAATCTTCTTTTTGTCTTTCCCCCGACTGTCAAAATATCGAACCACTTTTGGCGTACCATCATCATATCTTTCAATGATTTCTTTTTTTTCGCTTGAACAGGAGGTAAGCAAAAAGATTATGAGTAATGGGATAATCGTATAATAGTTTTTCATTATAATTTCATTTCTGTGAGGACGAAGTAAAAAATTGATGGATGGTGATTGTTACTTTTTATGGAAAAAATTTCCCATCACATACCCCACGATATTTGGATTTTCCTTTAACCGACGTATGGAATAGTCATACCACTCGGGCCCGAAAGGAACGTACACTCTCACCTTGTATCCTTTTTCAAGATGCTTTTCCAGCCACCCCGACATGGGGACGCCATATAAAACCTGGAATTCAAACTTGCTCGAATGGATCTGCATTTCGTCAATCAATTGGTAAATATTATCAAGCAATGCAAGGTCGTGGGTAGCGATTCCCACATAACATTCATTTTTGAATGCAATTCTGATCAAATTTAAAAAATTATTACTAATCTCACGGCGTTCCTGAATGGCAATATTGGGATCTTCCCGGTATATTCCTTTACAAAGCCGAAAGTTAAAGTGCGGTGAAAATAACTGAAGTAAATCCTTTTCAGTCCTGTGAAGGTAAGCTTGAAAAACAGTACCCACTTTTTGATAGGTCGTCAAACAGGATTGATATGCAGCGATCGTAAGGTCTGTATAAGGTGAATTTTCCATATCAATTCGCAGGAAGTTATCGTGTTCCTTTGCTTTTGCCAGTAATAGTGAGAGATTCTCTGCAAATAGGTGTTCACTCAGTTCCATTCCCACGTGGGTGGGTTTGATCGAAACGTTGCAATCTAAATTTCTTTTTTGGATTTCATTAAAAAGCTGAGCATAGGACTGAGTTACTTCAGTGGCCCTTTCAGCTGATTTTACATGTTCGCCTAATATATCGATAGTTGCAGAAAATCCCTGGTCGTTCAATGATTTTACTGTTGCCAGAGCTTCTTCTTTTGTTTCGCCTGCCACATATTTGCCCGCAATCCGTCTCACAAAGATTCTGGGAATAAGCGGAACAAAGGATAATACTAACCGATTGAAATAATTCATCATAATAGGGCAAAATTTAGAAGGAATTGTGGATGTGTCCAATGTGAATTGTGCAGGTATTTACGATTAGAAAACTCTAGTCGTTTTCATGTCATTTAACATTTTTCTGTAATTTAGATGAACAAAGCCAACATCAAAATCGATGGAGGTGAACTCATTAAAGGATATTCGCTAAAGAAAGCGCTCATAAGTCATATGAGCTTTCTGGTAACTCTCTATAAATTTGCCCAATGTTCACAGACCTGATACGCAATATTCGACTTCGGAACCGTATAGCTATTGCACGGGCAATTTCGTTGGTCGAAGATGAACGGGATTCCAACAATGAGATCCTGTCTAATCTATTTCCACACACGGGTAAAGCATACCGCATTGGAATTACCGGTCCACCTGGAGCAGGAAAAAGTTCAATTACAAACGAATTAATTCGCTTGTTTCGGGATTCGGGTAAATCTGTGGCTGTGATTAGTGTGGACCCTTCCAGCCCATTTACCGGTGGAGCTTTGCTTGGTGATCGCATACGGATGATCAACCATCATAATGATGAAAAGGTATTTATCCGAAGTATGGCAAGTCGGGGAGGCCAGGGTGGTTTGGCGAATAAAACGAAGGAAGTGGCTGATATTTTCGATGCTGCCGGATATGATATTATTTTATTTGAAACAGTTGGCGTTGGTCAGGTGGAACTTGATGTGATGCAAGCCACAGATACGGTACTGGTAATATTAGTCCCTGAATCAGGCGATGATATTCAAATGATGAAAGCCGGACTTATGGAAATTGCTCATATTTTTGTTATCAACAAATCTGATCGAGAGGGGTCGAATAAATTATTCACTACTCTGAATAGTGTACTGCACTCTATCCCTGTTCAAAAAAATAACTGGTATCCTGATGTAATAAAGACGACAGCAACCAATGGTGATGGACTGCCGGATTTGTTTTCTGCTATAAACAAGCATCGCACCCATATTGTGGATACCGGTTTGTGGAAAAGTAATCTTGATATGCGATATCAAAGACAGGTCAAAGAGTCGGTTTCCCATATGCTGGAGTCAACGTTTTGGGGACACAATTATTCCGCAATGGAGGAAGAAATGAAAAAACCTCACGATAAAAGAAAACCACCGTATAAACTTGCGGAATCTCTGATATCCCAATGAATAAAAATCAAAAAGAGATGCCTTTTTGGGATCACCTTGAAGAACTTCGATGGAGAATAATAAAGGTATTTGCTGCTGTCATTGTAGGCGGTATCATCACATATTATTTTTCAGACTTCCTGCTGAAATTACTTGTTGCCCCTACAAAAGATTTGGGTATTGACCTAAATCTACAGGTATTAAAAGTTACCAGTATGTTTATCGTGAAATTGAGCGTGTCCATTATGGGTGGAATTATTTTCGGACTCCCGATAATTATTTACCAATCCTGGCGATTTATTTCTCCGGCCTTTGAAGATACGTCTGAACTTTCAATTCTCTTTACCATTCTATTCGCCACAATATTTTTCCTTATTGGTCTAATGTTCGGGTACTTCATTATTGTCCCGTTTAGCTTAAATTTCTTTACGTCCCTCACTAGTAGCACGGTGTCTGTAAACTATAACTTTACATTGGATGGGTATCTCACTTATGTGTTGTGGCTACTTTTCGCATGCGGGTTAGTATTTCAATTACCCGTGGTGGCATTGTTTTTTACCAGAATCGGATTATTGACGCCTCCATTTTTAAGACATTATCGTAAATTTGCTTTCATCAGTTTTTTGGTGCTGGGCGCGCTTCTGACTCCACCTGATCCGCTGAGTCAGGTATTAATTGTGGTTCCACTGTTGGTCCTTTATGAATTCAGTATTTTTATTTCGTGGGTATTCCGAAAAAAATATGATCAGGAAGTGAATAAGACGTGAACCTGAACAAATTTCTCGATACAATCTCTAATCCAATTCAGGATGATATTCATCGTTTTAGAGCAGAATTAATCCAATCATTATCATCTCCCTTTGGACTAATCAACAAAGTGATCAAGTATGTTACTTTTAAAAAGGGAAAACAACTTCGTCCCCGATTGACATTACTTTCCGCCAGGATTTGTGGTGAACCCACAGAAATGACATATAAAGCAGCGGCATTGGTGGAAATTCTTCATGTGGCCACCTTACTTCATGATGACGTCGTGGATGAATCAGATATCCGACGAGGATTACCAACTATTAAACGGATATGGAATAATAAAATTGCGGTACTTATCGGTGATTACATGTTTTCAAAAGCACTTTCCAATATCATTCATTTAAAGGACTTTGATGCTCTGCATGTTTTGTCATCCGCTGCCACACGATTAAGTGAAGGTGAGATTTTTCAAATTGAAAAAGCCATTAAGAAAGACATGACGGAAGAATCATACATGAAAATGGTTTCAGATAAAACGGCATCATTATTTAACGCATCGTGTAAATTAGGCGCCATCACCACAACAGATGTTCAAGAAAAACGAGATGCTTTGGGCAGATTCGGAGAAAAATTAGGGATTGCCTTTCAAATAAGAGATGATATTTTTGATATCATGGGAGCTTCTGTTAAAGTTGGAAAACCTACGAAATTTGACCTGAAGAAAAACAAACTAACCCTTCCAATGATCCATATGTTTGAAGTGATGCAAAAGGGAGAAATACAAATGGTGAAACGCCAATTGAACCGACATTTTCGCAGGAAAGAAGTTGAAGGTATTCGGAAGATGATTCATCAATATGGTGGGTTAAGTTATGCTGAAGACCGTATGAGAACATTGTCCGATGAGGCAATAACAGAGCTGGAAATATTTCCAGATTCTGAAGTAAAAAACAGTATGATAAAGATTTTGGAATTTAATTTATCCCGGACCTATTAATGAAGCTGATGCACCCTAGAAAACGAATCCGAAGAAGAAGATTAGCTATCCGTCAGGACAGAATCCTTACTTTAGCTAATGCAATCAGTATAAGCCGAATAATTATGGCATTTCCATTAGTATGGTCTTTAGAAAATGGACATCTTTACACAACTCTGACTCTGATCGTCTTAATCGTATTATCAGATTTGGTTGATGGTTACGTCGCCAGAAAAGCGGATGAGATTACAAACTTTGGTAAATTGATAGATCCTATTGCGGACAAAGTTTGCTTAATGGTGGTAATCGTTTATTTGTTATTCAATTATGGTACTCTATTTTTTATTTACTTAATCCTACTCACATTCAGGGATGTTTTATTAATCGTCATTGGCTCATATCTGATCAACCGGAAGGGCGATGTATTCCAATCCATTCGCTCCGGGAAATGGTTTATTGGAATGTCTGCTCTGATGATGCTGTTATATGTGATGGACCTTCCTCAGTGGGGGATTTGGGTTTACGGAATAAGCATGGTCCTGTTTTTTGTGAGCACTGTACAATATTTTACCCGGTATTATGCCATCTTCAAAAGCCTTCCAGAATTATAAATAACCATTTCTACAAATTGAAATATTCGTATTTGAATTTGTACTTGAATAATTAAGAGACTTATAAATTGTGTTTAAATTTCTAAAGAAAACGGTAGCCGGACTAACAAAAACACGGCAAAGAATTGCGAATACGTTTCTTGGATTCGCAGGAAAAAAATACTTATCACCAGAGGATTTAGATCGTTTGGAAGAAATCTTGTTGCAAGCAGACCTGGGTTGGGAAGTGGTCGATAAAGTGATTGAAGATTTGCGCGTTCCGGATGATAAAAATAAAGATTGGTCTCTGCGATTTTTTGAAAGCATGAAGAAAATGTTGGATGGTAACATTTCGTCCATTCAGGAATATGAGGTCATTCTACTTGTGGGGATTAACGGCACCGGTAAAACCACTTCGGCTGCTAAACTTGCCGGGTACTTCGCGAAAAACGGTGAAAAAGTACTATTAGTTGCCGCTGATACATATCGTGCTGCTGCGGTGGCACAAATTCGGGAATGGTCCCGAAAATTGAATGTGGATCTGGTTGCAAACGAAGGAACGAGTGACCCCGCAGCAGTTGTTTTCGATGGCATTAAAGCCGGGATCAGCCGTAAAATGGACCGGATCATAGTTGACACCGCAGGTAGACTACACACATCGAAAAATTTGATGCAGGAATTAGAGAAAATCTATCGTGTGGCACAAAAAATTACAGATAAAATCACTGTATTTATCACCATTGATGCCAATACTGGCCAAAACGGTTTGACTCAAGCCCGTGAATTTCATAAATCCCTTCCATTGGATGCCGTTATTTTAACTAAAATGGATGGGACAGCACGCGGAGGAATTGCCATACCTATTATGCTGGAGTTGAAATTGCCAGTAAGTTATCTGGGTGTAGGAGAGCAGGTTGATGACTTGATTCAGTTCGATTTGGATAGCTACTTGAAGGGCTTATCTGGAATAGAAGGAGACGTTAATCTTGGAGAATAAAAATCCAAAAAAAGTATCGTTGATTAGTTTGGGATGTGCCAAAAATTTGGTGGATTCCGAGGTGCTACTTGGTGGATTGAAACACGAAAAATTTTCTATTATAAGCGAACCATCCGAATCAGATATCATCATTATTAACACTTGTGGATTCCTAGATTCAGCGCGGGAAGAATCCGTTGATACAATATTAGAAGCGGGGGAGCTTCGGAAATCCGGACAGGTGGAAAAACTCATCGTGATGGGATGTTTTTCTGAGCGATATGGTACGGAACTGATATCAGAACTCCCCGAAGTAGATCAATTTTTTGGGACATCTGACCATGCAAAAATTTTATCTTATCTGACAGGACGACCTCATTCGAAAGAGGATCCAGATTTTTACCGTTCGTTACTGACACCGAATCATTATGCTTATTTAAAAATCGCGGAGGGATGCGATAATGGGTGTTCTTTTTGTTCCATTCCACTCATGCGTGGATTGCAGAAAAGCCAACCATTGGAGTGGAATATACGTCAGGCTGAATTACTGGCAGCACGCGGTGTTAAAGAAATATTGGTCATCGCTCAAGACACCACATCCTATGGATGGGATCTACAACCCAAATCAACACTTCACGAATTGATCTCTCATTTGAATAATGTCCAGGGTTTGGATTGGATCCGACTGCATTATGCGCATCCGGCACACCTTCATAGAGACATGATATCTCAATTTGGCAGACTGGAAAGGTTAGTCCCGTATATCGATATGCCGGTTCAGCATGGGTCGGATGAGATTTTAAAATCCATGCGAAGAGGGTTGAATCGAGACGGAATAAAAAAACGAATAGATGCGCTAAGAAGATCTTGTCCAGAAATCGCCATCAGAACGTCCATCATTGTGGGATATCCAGGTGAAACGGATGCAGATTTTGAACAACTTTATAAATTAGTTGAGGAAATCGAATTTGATCGGTTGGGTGTGTTTACGTACTCAGAGGAAGATGGGACTCATGCCGCAGCTGCTTTGAAAGATGATATTCCAACACAGGTAAAATATGACCGCATGGACGCCATCATGATGTTGCAGCAGGATATCAGTCTGATGAAAAATGAGAAACTCATCGGTACAATCGAAAAGGTCATCGTCGATCGGAATTCTGAAGACGGCGATTCCATTGGACGAACATTTCGTGATTCCCCTGAAATTGATAATTTGGTGGTTATCAAAGGAACTCATCCCATTGGAGAGTTCCTGAATGTTCGGATCACCAACGTGTCAGAATATGAATTGATTGGTGTAAAAGAATAACCGCTTTTAACGAAGGAATACCAGATGTCAAATGAACAAATGAATCCCGGTTTTACCATTTTAGGCATCGAACATGTAGCTATCGCATTAAAAGATTCCAAACGGATATCTGACTTTTTAAAAATCCTTCCTGGATTGACCTATCATGGGGAGAAAACGATCCCCGATCAACAGGTGGACACTGTTATTTTTTCTACACCAAATGGGAAGATCGAATTACTTGCTCCATCATCAGAAGAATCTCCCATCTCATCATTTCTAGAGAAACGTGGGGAAGGCATCCACCATATCGCAGTAGAAGTGAACCACATTGAGAATGCTATCCGTTATCTGATCTCGTCTGGGATTCAAATGATAGATGAAGCTCCCAGAACTGGCGCCGAAGGATATCAGATCGCTTTTGTACACCCCAAATCCACCCCCGGACTATTAATCGAGTTCTGCCAAAAACCCTGACCCTTCTTTCCATAACAGATAATAAAATGAAATCCGCTGATCAATAATTTATCTGATTATTGAGATAAATTATAAAATATCCAAAATATTTGTGAACCCCTTGAATATTTTCCTTACCAAAATTATCATTTAGTCATCGGAAAATATCCATTATTAAACTATGTTCTCCTCGGTACTTGAATAATTGAAAAAATATTGATCATAATAACTAAATAAATAATAGATGGATAATATGGATTTATAACAATAATTTGTGATAACTTCGAGCAGTTCATTGGGGACATATTCAATATTCAGGATAATGGCTATTACCTTTTATATCATCGTTTTATAGCGAGCTATCTTTAACCCGCAGGGAATCCTGCGGGTTTTTTATTGTAGAATTTTTGAAAATATAAAATGGGACTATTACAATAGACATATGAAATACATAAGAATACCAATTCTAATCTTATGCCTGTTTAAGTTTGCGCTTTGTCAGGTATCTATCGAATCACTGAGTTATGCTCTGAACGGAATTCCTAAAAAGGTGTTTTGTACTGAAGAGAACATATTTGTCTCTGCGGGACATACGGTGATTATATTTGATTCATTGCTAAACCCTATCACTGAAATCCGATTTACACATAGCACCAAAGGATTATTTGTGACAGATACATTGTTATTTGTGACATTGCCCATAGGTGGGGCGGTAGCTATTTATTCAATATCGGAAATTGAGAATCCAGTTGAGTTATCATATATTGAGGTTAACGGTGAACCTAAGGAAATTCTTATTGAGGGGAATACGGCTTATGTTGCTTGCGGATCAGCAGGAGTGTACATAATTGATGTGAATGATCCACCAGTGCCTCAGGTGACAGGCAATTTAATCGGATTTATCAATGCTGTTGATCTACAACGCACAGGGAATTTCCTTATAGTATCGGATAAATCATGGGGCATCCGTATTTTCGATTTGAGTCTTGAAGATATACCTGAGGTTGGAAACTATGCACGGACATCCATTACGTCAATAAAAGTACAGGACACAACATTATTTGCTGCAGGTAGCGGTTTAAGTATCATCAATATCTCCGACTTAACCAATCCTCAACTTATTCATTATTATACTGATGAATTTTGGTTATATGCTTGTTTCGGTATTGAGGTTATCCAAAATGTCCTTTACGTCCTGCACATTTTTTCGTTTTGGAATGAATTTTCATGGTATGATATCTCTGATCCATATAATATTCATCAAATTGGTGCTACTATTCTTGATTATGCTGATGGTGCAGCTGATGTATTCAGTGCATCCAATACGAGTTTAGCGTATGTTAATTCAAATAATATCATTCTGAGGAATGCGAGTAATCCATCATCCCCGCTTCCTATGAGTAGATATAACTCCGGTGGAATTATTTATGATATGGAAGTTCCACAAAATACATTATTTTCTACTGCTATCGTTGCGTGTGGAGGTGGTGCACTTCGATTTGTCGATTTTTCTGAACCAACAAACCCCTCCAGTTACAATTATTATATTGGAAACTGGGAGACTGAAAATGATCATATTTATTCCATTGCCATCGATCCGGATATATTGGAAATAGGAGGAAACTATGCAGAAAAGATATACACTGGATTTTATGGATTTGAACCTTATTATAGTGGTATCGGTCAGCTAATTCAAACCTCTGAAGGTGATTTAATTCAAGGATTAGCTGGACTACCAGAAGCAGCTATGCCGGAGGTTCTTTTAGTTGAAAATGATATTGGATTTATAACCAGTTATAATGGAATCAATATTGTTGAATTTGTCAATAATCAAATGAATTTAATCTCTGAAATAGATGTGGATTTTAATGACCTGATATTGGACAATCAATATTTGTTTGGGAATGATTATCATGACTTCAGTGTCGTGAGTATCGAAAATATTTTCGACCCGGAAGTGGTGGGTCAGGTTCATTTCGATCAGGCTATACACTGTTTAACAAAGAAGGAAGAATTTGTTATTATTGGTACATCGGATGCTCTGCATGTTGTTAATGTCTCGAATCCATCTCAACCAGAGGTTGTTTCCAATTACCCACTGACCTATTCAGCATATGATATCGAAACATGGGGTGAGTATCTCATCGTCGCAAATGGATCCGATGGTAGTCTTGTAATGAGATTGAATCCTGACCAAACGTTATCACTTATAACCGAGCATGAAACCGGTGGAGACGTAAGGAAGGTGGCAATCCAGGAAAACACCCTATTTGCAGGATATGCATCTCAGGAAATAGAGATTGTATCACTGATTCTGGTTGAATGTATACCCGGAGATATCTCCGACGATAGTCAAATAAATATCATGGATATTACATTAACTGTAGATTGCATTTTAGAAAATTCTACTAATTGCATTTGTGCAGATATTGATCTTAATGATCAGGTAGATGTTGTCGACATAGTATTCATGGTTGATATTATTTTAAACCAATGATCCGGAAAATCATCAATTCTTTTAAAATTTTAGAAATATCATCAATTGATAAGTAAGTCACAAAAAGGACAAAATAAATACAAAGGTTAAAGAGTTTAGGATGAGCAAATTATTTATTACTATTATTGGTTTTATAAGTATAGCAGTGTCTTTTCTTATTGGAGAAACCCAAACAATAGAATTAGAATATGCAAATTGGAACATGATATCATTCTATGTTCTCCCTGAAAACCTTGATATTCAGGATATATTTCAACCAGTGATTGATTCTGGAAATCTGATCAGCATTTACGAAGGTTCTCAACTGGATTCCCTAAAGCAGGTGGATGGAGAATGGGTAAATACGATCGGAGATATTGATCCGAAATGGGGGTATTCCGTGTATGTAAATCAATCGGTGACCCTGACTATTGAAGGTGATCCCGTGGAACTCCCATTGGCAATCATCCTTTCGGGTAGCGATCCCGCGGGAATGTCAACGATTGGATACCCTTTCAATGTTGCCCAGCCGGTAACAGAAGTATTCGAGTACATCAATTCTTTGGGAGTGCTAATTCTTGTAGCTAATGGCAATGGCCAATATTATATGCCGAATTTCAATGTTAATACTGTCGTTGATTTAGAACCTGGTCAGGGTTATCGGGTGTCAGTCTTTGATTCAGTTCTTTTTCATTATTGTGAGCCCGGTACGGATTGTAATTGCACCCTTGGAGATGTGAATATTGACAATGAGATAAATGTGGTTGATATCATCTCCACTGTGAACTGTATCCTCAATGGGACAGGAGATTGCAGTTGTGCAGATATGAATTTGGATGGTCGCATTGATATCATAGATATTGTTCTCATGGTCAATACCATTTTAGGAAATGAATAATACACAATTTTAAAGGAGTGTTAATGATGAGGTCATTCTTGAAAATCTCTATCATTTTTTTATTTAGCATATCTTTCTTATTGAACGCGCAGGAGATTACCGTTATCGGAAAAGTTCATCTATTCAATGATATGACAATTGTCGAATGTTCTTGCTATTACCCTGAATTAGATACGGTTATGAATGGACAGTATCCGGATTACGCTGAATTGGGACTTGGCATTGATGTTATAGATATTGTAAATGCAATTATGTTTCTAAATAAGTATGTAGAAGTTACAGGGGCAGAAGCTGTAGGGCATTGTTTTGATTCAATTAATATGTGGAATTGTCATGCATATGATGCACTCACACAAATGACCTTTACAACTTTGATGAATACCCCCGAAATCACTATTGTTCAGGAAATTCCAACAGATTGTGAATCCGTTCTGGTAACAGTTCTGGTTGATATCGGGCAGGAAATTGTGAGTGCTACCTTATTACCAACCATCGATGGTCATGCGATTTATCTTGATCTGACCATCTCCACATATGAAGGACCAGCGGTAATTCAATCCATTTCATTGGATGCCGACCTGGGTATTTTTAATGCAGGAAATTATTCCATCATCCTCAATATGCACTACGTACGTGATGATATATTATTATTTGAAGATATGAGTTATGCTGAATTCAATGTGTATTCGAATACACTTGGAGACCTGAATCATGACCAGATCATCGATGTCCTCGACTTGGTCACTGCTGTTGACTGCATCCTTCATTCAAACGGTGATTGTACGTGTGCAGACATGAATGCAGATAATACCGTTGATATCCTTGACGTCGTGCTAATGGTAGAAATAATTTTAGATGAGTAAGCGTCTAAATCCGTTAAATCCGTGATTCTTACTTTATGTGAATAATATATCCGAATATTTCGGATTGTCAATCTTCTAATCCCACAGTCATAGCGTATTTATCTTATTAGCCTCTCAAATTGATGCGCAAGGAAACTCGGATATTTGTGTCCAAATTCTTTTCTAAATGAGAAGCGAAAATCCCTAATTTTGCCCTCCGAAAGTAAATCATTTTTATACATAATCTACAGGAAGTACAATGAAACCATTATCTACATTGCAACACGAATTCAAACACTGGGATATAATCAGAGATCAAATAGACCAATGCATTGACGTCATGCTGAATCTGAGCCAAAGCGGACATCCAGGAGGATCCAGGTCAAAAGTACAAATTATGGTTACCACCCTTTTATCAGGAGTGATGAAATGGGATATCCGAAATCCGGGTAAACGGTTTGGTGATCGGTTTATTCTCAGCGCAGGACATGCTAATCCTGTAGTTTATGCCATGCTGGCTGTGTTTAACGAGGCATTGCGTCGAAAGTACAAACAGACTGGTGACACAAAATATCTGAACCCTATGGGAAACGAATACACACTGCATTGGGAAGACCTTTTGACTTTGAGACGCCGAGGAGGGCTCTCCGGTCATGCAGAGATGGAAGGGAAAACCCTGTTTTTTAAAGCCAATACCGGTCCCAGTGGTCATGGATTTCCCATCGCTGCCGGTGAAGCGATGGCTCTCAAATATGCTGGTTTCGATGAAGTGAAGGTCTTTGCCGTTGAAGGCGAAGGCGGATTGACTCCGGGCGTGGTTCATGAAACTAAAAATTCTGCTTACGGTCTTGGGCTTGGAAATTTCATTACCCTTTTGGATTGGAATGATTTTGGAATTGATAACCGCTCTTTCAGCTCGGTTATGCATGGCACACCAACAGACTGGTTTGAACCATATGGCTGGAATGTTGCCGGAACAGAGCATGGGGAAGACTGGGGTGAAATTATGAAAGCCTATCACCAGTTATTTACAAATCCAGATCCACAACAACCGAAACTCCTTTGGATGAAAACCCGTAAAGGGAGAGGATACGGCAAATTTGATGCGCCCAGTCATGGCGCTCCTCATCAACAAAATTCAAAAGAGTTCTGGGATACCAAAAGGCAATTTGCCGAAACCTATAATCTCCAGATCCCACATCTGGATGAAGGTCCCACAACCTACGAACAAAATAAAGAACAGATGGCGGATGTTTTGGAATCCGTCATGTCCTTGTTCGATACTCATGAAGGTTATTTAGACTACCTTGCAGACCGATTGATTGAATTGGGTGACAATGTCCCAGTGAAAATAGCGGGTGATAAAGTTTATGATAAGAACCCATTAGATGATCCCGATTTGTTGGACTATAAAAAATATCCTAAAAATTTGTATAAAAAACCAGGCGAGGTAGCTCCCAATAGAGCAGGTTTTGGAAATTTTGGTTCATATATCAACACTTATTGTCAGGAAAAATACGGCCGACCGTTATTTTTAGTGTGCTCTGCAGATTTAGCCGGATCCACAAACATTGCTGGTTTTGCAGCAGGGTGGGATGGTCAACCCGGTCATGGAATGTACAACAGAGAAACAAACCCGGAAGGTTGTTTACTCCCTCAGGGAATCACTGAATTTGCAAATGCCGGAATATCAGTGGGAATATCCTCTGTTAATCTGAATAATGATGCCTATGAAAAGTATAACGGATTTTTTACCGCATCAAGCACATACGGTTCTTTCTCTTATCTCAAATATGGTCCAATGAGATTATTCAGCCAAATGGCACAGGATACACAATTCAAATTGGGGAAAACCATCTGGGTTGCTGGACATAGTGGTCCTGAAACTGCAGAAGACAGTCGCACTCACTTTGGGATATTTTCACCCGGGGTCACTCAGCTATTCCCGAAAGGTCAGATCATCAATCTTCACCCTTTTGAGTACAATGAAGTTCCCGTAATGCTGGCAGCCTCACTCAGTACTGATGTCCCCATTATTGCATTGCACCTCACTCGCCCGGGTATCAAAACACCAGATCGTGAAGCGCTTGGAATGCCACACTATTTTGAAGCCGCTAAGGGCGCTTATGTCCTGAAGGATTATAATCCTGACAAGCCGAAACAAGGAGTAGTTATCATCAGGGGAACAAAAGTCTTTGACGAGCTATTGACCATATTGCCACGATTAAAATCAGATGGCCCCAATGTAAAGATCGTTGCAGCTCTGTCACATTATTTATTTTCGAATCAGACCGCAACTTATCAGCAACAGGTTATGTCTGATGGAGAATGGGCAGATGCAATGATTATTACAAATACTGCGATTGATCTCATGAATAATTGGATCAAACATCCTATTGTAAAAACCTATTCGCTTTCTCCTGATTGGGATAATCGGTGGAGAAGTGGTGGTACTCTTGATGATGTAATCGATGAATCTCATTTGGCTGCAAACTGGCAGTGGGATGCAATTCAAAAATTTGCAAATGAACGGAATGTAAGACTGTCTCAAATTAATGCGACAATTCCCGTTTAATTATTAAAGTCATTATAACATTTATTGGAAGGATTTGGCATGGAATTAAGTGGAAGACTATCTAATTTAGGAACTGAAACCGCATTTGCTGTATCGGCTGATGCCGCTGTTTTTGGTGCAAAAGGAAATAAAATTTATCCGTTTCATTTGGGAGATATTGATATTCGAACTCCCATAAATATCATCGATGCGGCGTATAGGGCAATGCTTGATGGAAAGACCGGATATAACCCGGCAGCAGGAATCCCTCAACTTCGTGAAATCTTGGCAAATCATATTGGGAGCTCACGAGGGGTAACATATAAAATTGAAAATGTTGCCATCCAACCTGGTGGAAAACCTGTGATTGGAAAATTCCTGAATGCAGTCATGAATGCGGGTGATGGTGTTTTGTACCCCAACCCCGGATATCCAATCTATGAGTCTCAAATCAATTATTTGGGAGGTGTTTCACTTCCATATGGCTATGTCACGACAAAAGTAGGATTCAGGATTGACCGTGATCAGGTTGAATCCCAGATCAATGAAAAAACACGGATTTTTATCTATAATAATTTCCAAAACCCGTTAGGTGCTGAATCCGATGAAGACGAAATGAAATGGGTGGCGGATTTAGCATTAAAGCATAATCTCTGGGTGTTGTCTGACGAGGCATATTTCAATATCCGTTATTCGGGGAAAAGTAAAAGTATTGTATCAATCCCAGGGATGATTGATCGAACCGTTATCCTTCACACATTTTCAAAAACATATGCGATGACCGGTTGGCGATTAGGTGCAGCAATTGGTCCGAAATATGTGATTGATGCTATTTCAAAGCTAAACGTGAACGATGAGTCCTGTACGAACCATTTTATTCAATATGCAGGGATTGAAGCCATAGCCGGTGATCAGTCCGGCGCGAAGGAAATTCTTAATGCATTACGTGCCCGAAGAGATGCGCTTGTTGAAGAACTAAGTACTGTTGATGGTGTCGTCGTCGTTAAACCGAATACCACTTTCTATCTTTTTCCTGATGTTACCGAAATCTATAATCGAATGAATTCTAAATCGCTGGAAGAATTCAGATTAAGCACGCTTTATAAGACGGGCGTCTCCTTCTGTACGAGAGAACATTTTGGTAAAACACTTGCAGGGGAAGAGAAAAAGTTTATTCGATTTGCTTATTCCGGTATCTCTGTGGAAATGATTCGTGAAGGGGTTGCCAAACTAAAAGCATATTGGTATTCAAAATAACTAAACACTAAAATGGCAATCCATATGAAAGCAAATATCGTAAAAAGTTTTGGTTTGATTGTACTGGCAATATCATTGATATCCGGTGCAGGATTTTCTGTCCAGCCTGATGCAGGGCTGTTCCATAAAGATCGATTTCTCATGGAGTTGGGGATCGGATTTCACCAACCGCAGGCTAATTATACTAAGTATGTAGACAATGGATTATCACTTCGTTGGGTAATCTCAAGCCAGGACTATGATTTTCCATATATCCGTTATGACGGAGAATTACATTATCTGGGATTTAAAAATGATGTGCATTGGGAAAATCTCGATTATCAGGGTAATCCCGGACCGTCTATAAGGGTAAAGAATTCTGAACAGAGTTTAGGATTTCTAATCGGACCAAGGTTGATGTCACCAACACGGAAAGGTGCTATCAGACCATATATCGGTATTAAGGGTGGTTTCTTTGTATTTTTTGAAACGATCACCTGGGAATGGGAAGACAATAACTGGCATTGGTTTGATGAAGAAGATGATGATGATAACAGTTACACTGATGTTATTGATTCCGAATTTCATCTAGGCTGGATGTTGGAAATAGGGAGTAATGTGACGCTGAAATCCGGTTGTGGGCTAGATTTTGGGATACAGTACACCGTAATCCCCGGAATCACCAGACCGGAAGTGGAAGTACCAATAGAAGATGAAATGACTTTTGATGACGTTAGCAAAACCATAGATGCAGATTATGTTTCATTTTACATTGGTATCAGCTTACGGAATCCTTTTGAAAATTGAATTTTCCCATCGATCCTCAGCGACCATCAAAACATAACAAATAATAAATAGTAAACTGAACTGGAATAATCAATTCATGAAAACCATCATTGAACCCTTTAAAATTAAATCTGTTGAACCCATTAAGATGAGTACGCGTAAGTCTCGTGAATTCTACCTAAAGGCAGCTCAATACAATCCTTTTCTAATCTATTCAAAAGATGTAATCATTGATCTTCTGACTGATTCTGGAACCGGAGCAATGAGTAGTGAACAATGGGCTGGAATAATGCGGGGTGATGAATCGTATGCAGGAAGCACTAGTTTTCTGCGATTCGAAAGAACGATAAAGAATTTGATGGGGTTTGAGCAGGTGATTCCCACCCACCAGGGGAGAGCTGCAGAACGGATACTTTTTTCAGTTATGGTTAAATCAGGAGATGTGGTTCCCAACAATACCCATTTCGATACCACCCGGGCAAATGTGGAATTCCAGAAAGCCGAAGCCCGAGATTTGGTGATTGATGAAGGGAAACAACCCTCATTTGAACACCCTTTTAAAGGGAACATGGATATTAAAAAACTGGTCGATACCATTGAAACTGTGGGGGTTTCAAGAATACCCCTGATTATGGTAACCATCACCAATAACTCAGGCGGTGGACAACCGGTCTCCATGGAAAATCTTCGTCAGGTTTCTGAAGTGGCGAATTCATATAATATCCCTTTTTATCTCGATGCATGCAGATTCGCAGAAAACGCCTATTTTATCAAAATCCGTGAAGAAGGATATCGGAAAAAATCCATTATTTCCATTGTGAAAGAAATGTTTTCTTATGCTGACGGATGCACCATGTCTGCCAAAAAAGATGGAATCGCAAACATTGGCGGATTTTTATGTACGAACGATCCTGAATTGGCACAAAAAGAAAAAGACCTACTGATCCTCACTGAAGGATTTCCCACGTACGGAGGTCTGGCTGGTCGGGATTTGGAAGCCATCGCCATCGGATTGACTGAAGCTATTGATGAAGATTACTTGAAATATCGGATTTCTTCAACTGCATATCTGGGTAAAAAATTAATAGAAATTGGATTTCCGATCGTTGTTCCCACTGGCGGTCACGCTATTTATATTGATGCAAAGAAATTGTTACCTCAAATTCCACCACATCAGTATCCGGGTTGGGCGCTTGCTTGTTCGTTCTATCTTGAGGGCGGTATCCGCACAGTGGAAATTGGGAGCGTTATGTTTGGCAAACATGATTTTGATACAGGCAAAGATGTGGAATTAGCCCAGATGGAACTGGTGAGAATGGCGATTCCTCGGAGGACATATACTCAAAGCCAGATTGATTATGTTATCGAAGTTGCACAAACCATTTATAAGAATAAAAACAAAATCACCGGAATGAAGATCACATATCAAGCACCATTCTTACGACATTTTTCAGCCAAGTTTGAACCTATAAGCTCATAACCTGATGGAAGTACTGTTCATTAACACCAACACTCGCGTAGATTTTGTTGAAATCACTCCTCTTCTAAATAGGATCATTGGCGAAAAAGAGTGGTCGGATGGTTTGATGACAGTGTTTGTTCCACATACTACAGCTGGAATTACCATCAATGAAAATGCTGATCCTTCTGTCGTTTCAGACATGGAGAAAATGTTATCAGAGATTGTACCAGTCCATCATGGATTTACACACCTTGAAGGGAATTCAGACGCACATATTAAAACATCCATGCTTGGTACTTCCGAACAGCTTATACTCGAAAATGGAGAGATTCAGCTAGGTACATGGCAGGGTGTATTTTTAGCTGATTTTGACGGACCTCGTCGGAGAAAAGTATGGGTAAAATTTATTCCTGCTGAGGGTCCCCGATAATCACTGATACTATCTGAACGATATCCAGAATATTTCCGCTTCCGTCTGAATTCATATCAAATATCCACACTTGGAAATATTCTTGATTACTGCCAAGAATAAGGTTCACTCCCTGAACCACATCCAGAACATTCAAAGCACTGTCCTGATTCAGATCTCCGGTCAATACATTGCCTACATATGATGGATTATGGTGAGTAGCTTCTTTCAAAATCCATTCATCAGGATCAATGATCACAGATTGTGGGAGCTCATTTAAAATAAAAGCGTATTCTTGTGAGGACTGGCTGTTTTCCACTTGATGAACTACTGTTTCTGACGCCGTTTCAATTTGAATATCTATAGGCATACTAAACAACGGGCTGGTTTGATTTTGAGAGACTGTGATTGCAAGATAATATGAACCATTCGTGGAAGAATAATATTGGGGTGTACTTTCGTAAATGGGGTAATAGTGACCGTAGATCCATCGTTCAAAAAAAGCATCAAGCTCAATACCACTAATATCTTCCATCACGTTTTTAAAATCATCAGTGACAGTAGATTCGAATCGATATAAATCACCGTAAGCTTGCAGCCCTTCAAAAAACATGGGATCACCCACAATATGTCGGAGCATGTGCATGACCCAGGCACCCTTTTTATAGACCAGATTTGAGTTGAAAATGGATCCCACGCTGGTTGTATCGGTTACATAAATTGTGCCGCCTCCCAGATAACGCTTTGTTTGCATATCATTGTGCAAAGATTGAATACTGTTATCCCGCATTTCATACCACATGGCCTGACTGTAAGTTGCAAATCCTTCATTCAACCAGATATGATGGAAATTCGCGCAGGTGATCATATCTCCCCACCATTGGTGAGCAAGCTCATGTGCAATCAGGTATTGGCTCCACCCACCCATACTGGTGAGTGTCTGATGCTCCATACCGCCACCCCAGACGAACTCAGCGTGGCCATACTTTTCATCAATAAAGGGATACAGTCCAAACCGATCTGAAAATGCACCGATCATGTCGGGAGTCATGGCATAGGTTTCCTGCACTGAATTATAATGATTGGGGAATACGTAATATTCCAGTGGCATGGTAATCCCTCCTTCATATGTGAATACTCCCGAAAAATGGGTATAGGGATAAATGGCCAGTGACACTAAGTATGTGACGATGGGATATCGTTCTTTCCAATGAAATGTGGTCCTACCATTGTCCGTGCTGACTTCATCAAGCAGGCCGTTAGACGCAACCGTCAGATAATCTGAAACAGTGATGGATATATCCACGGAATCTGCCTTATCGGTGGGAGTATCCTTGCATGGCCACCAGTCCCGTGCACCATAAGGTTCACTTAACGTCCAGATCATCGGCTGTCCTGAATAATAGTCAAATCCAAATGAACCGAAACCTGTTGCTTCTGGCGAGCCGTGGTACTGGATGATAATATGTGCTAAATCCCCGATGTTTAATCCAGAGGAAAGATTAATGGTCAACATGTTGTCATTCGTGTAAGAATGTGCTAAAGTATTTCCATCTACATCGGAAACTCCATCAATGGTCATACCATACGTGAAATTTAATTCGACATGATCAAGATTATCCACAAGTGAGGAAGCTAACACGCCCACCGATCCTGAAATCGTTTCAGTATCCTCATAAATATCCAGATCGAGATCGTAGAATTTTACGTCAAAATCCTGTTGATTTCGAGTTGGTGCTTCATTCGAGAAATATAAATTTCGATAAGACTTAAGCCTCGAGCATCCATCCAGTTCATCTTGTGAATACAGGAAGCTCACAGTTGCAACGATAAGTATAATTATATTCTTGTACATCAATGTACTCCTTATGGGATTAGAAAATTATTCGGAAAATTAAAAGCAGCGTGGTACGAATCGATTAGAGTTTTTCGCCTCCCACCACTTTCTCATTCCTCTGTAAATCAAGGAATTTACCTAAATTGAAATACAGATAGGGGATTTCGGAAAAGTACCTATCTGGATCCAGTTTACTCGAGATATGACGGTACACGACGATGTATTCTTTATCATTGTAGGTAACGATCTCACCTTCCATAATCGGTTGTCCGTTGAAATATGCCAATCGGTACCAGTCCCCTGGATCGGAAGGAACGAATCGAAGTATGATTTCATCTCCGAAATTAATGTCCACCCAGTCCTCGCCAATATCTGATAATATGCCAGCAGTTTTTTCGTCGATCACAATAATATTTTTCTTTTTCGCTTTAGATTTTCGGTTGGATATGGCTTTATTGGACTCAGGGAGACTTGCATATCTCAAAGTGATGGGTGCTTCCACAAAAAATTGCATCTCTTCAATATCAATTTCGGTAAGATTGTATTCTATAAATTTATCTTTTGAAAATTTTTCAAAAGTGAGGGAGGGAGCGCAAGCATTAAAAGACAGAATTAGTCCCAATAAAATAAAGGTAGCTGTTGGAATTTTTTTCAAATATCCAGTGATCATTGTGTTTCCTTAATAAATACTTTCAAAATATGACCGAAAAAAGATAAATCATTCCGTATAATCTACTAAGGGAACTGAATGTCAAGAAATACTTTCATGGCAGATCTATGGATGATTAGTCAAGAAACGGTCAAAGTTTACAGAATATTTATGCAAATCTCGGTCGAAATAGATGTTCGTTTATCCTAATGTGAAAAGTGATCGGATGGATATGACGAGAAAATATAAATTTACCCCCACGTTTCGTTTAAAATATGCAAGATTTCGATCATCACCGCGATTACATGCTTCAGGCATTGACACTTTCAACTCAGGGTATCGGGAGGGTTTCCCCCAATCCGATAGTGGGTTGCTTGGTAGTTCATCGTGGTAAGATAATCGCACAAGGGTATCATCATGGAGTCGGAGGTGTACATGCTGAGGTTGACGCCTTGGCTCAAATTGATAAAATCCCACAAGATTCAATTCTGTATGTAACTGTTGAGCCTTGCAGCGTACACAGTAAAACGCCCCCTTGTACAGCTCGAATTTTGAAATCCGGGATTAAAAAAGTGGTAGTGGGGATGAGGGATCCGAACCCCGCAGTTAATGGGAATGGAATTTCCGAACTTGAACAAAAGGGTGTACACGTCATTTCAGGTATTCTCGAAGACGAAATTCAATATCATAACCGTGGATTTACAAAGTGGATTCGGGAAGGTCTTCCATGGGTGATCGTGAAACTTGCTCAGTCTTCGGATGGTTACATGTCCGTTGATAGTCAAAAGCGCACTCATCTTACTGGCGAAGAAGCTCAAATGTTCACGCATCAGCTTCGGTCTTCGTGCGGTGGGCTACTTGTTGGACGAAAGACAGCTTTGCTAGACGATCCTGGACTGACTGTAAGAGTTATTGATGGTAGGAATCCCATCAGATTTATAGCTGATACTTTTGATACTCTTCCAAAGAGTCTAAAAATTTTCAGAGATCAGCAAGCAGAAACAATCATTTTAAGCTCTGACCGATATTCAGAGCCACATGTGACGTCATATTGCAGGTATTTGACAGTAAAAGAAAAAAACGGACGATTGTCTCCGACTGATATGCTTAAAAAGATCGGTAAATCCGGGGTGACGACACTTTTGATTGAAGGTGGAGCTGAATTAATATCCAGTTTTTTATCAGAAAATTTAGTGGACGAACTCTATTCGATCACCGCTCCAGATAAATTGATTAAAAACGGATTAGCAAGTCCATTTCGGAAAAACCATAAATGGGAACACATTCAGAAACAGAAAGTCGGAAAAGACATCATAAACCATTATGAAAAGAAAGTATAACGTATGTTCACAGGAATTGTAGAAGAACTTGGGAAAGTTAAAACAGTCATCGATACAGACGCAGGGAAACAATTTATCATCTCTGCACGGCTAGTTATGGATGACTTGAAAGTGGGGGACAGTATTTCCGTCAACGGAGTCTGTTTAACCGTTATCGAAGCAAAGATTAAGCAGTTTAAGGTTGACTTGGTCAGCGAAACCCTAAAAAAATCTAATCTTGGTGAAATTCAGGTGGGCTCCAAGGTGAATTTGGAAAGAGCACTTACACTATCCACAAGATTGGGTGGGCATATTCTGCAAGGACATGTAGAATCGGTGGGAGTGATCATTGAAAACATGCCTACAGGTGAAGGATTTACAATGGTCGTAGGGATCGATCCTGAATGGATGCGGTATTGTATTCCAAAAGGATCAATCGCTCTGGATGGAATTTCGCTCACAATCGCCGAGATTGAAGATAATCTAATCACCATTGCACTGATCCCACACACATTAGAGCAAACGACTTTGGGGATTAAGCAACCGGGAGAAACTCTAAATGTAGAAACCGATATCGTGGGGAAATACATTGAACGGCTTCTTAGTTTTGAAGATGATGACAGAGATGAAGATTCATTGTCAAACCGCTATAATGGCTTCAACTATGGCGAAAGTTAAATTTAATAGTTTCGAAATAATTAAACGAACTGTCAGGCTATAATGAAAAATACATTCGATTCAATAAACACAGCCATAGCCAGGATCAAAGCAGGTGGAATGGTGATCGCGGTCGATGATGAAGATCGCGAGAATGAAGGCGATTTTATCATTGCATCGGAGAAGGCTACACCGGACGATCTAAACTTTATGATGACAGAGGGAAAGGGATTGATTTGTATCTCAATTACCTCTCAATGTTCAAAAAAACTAAACTTGACTCCAATGACCTCAAGCAATACATCATTGCACGAAACACATTTTACAATCAGTGTGGATGCCGTCAAAAACACTACTACCGGAATCTCTGCATTCGACCGTTGGCAAACTGCACAGGTTCTCATTGATGATAATTCCAAATCCACAGATTTGGGACATCCCGGTCATATGTTTCCTTTGATTGGAAAAGAGGGCGGAGTTCTACAACGCGCCGGTCATACTGAAGCTAGTATGGACCTGGCTCGGTTAGCAGGATTAAAACCGTCTGCCTTGCTGGTAGAGATCATCGACAAAGATGGAACTATGGCAAAATTGGACAGACTGATGCAGATATCCGAGGAATTTGATCTACCCATCATCACGATTGAGGAATTGATAAAATTCCGAAACAAAAACGATAAACTAGTGGAAAAACTCACGACGATCCCATTTCCGACAAAATATGGAAACTTCCAGCTAACCTTATTTGAAGATAATATTCATGGTGACCATCACGTGGCGATTGTCAAAGGGAAAATATCCGCTGATGATGATGTATTAGTCAGGGTTCACTCTCAGTGCCTAACCGGAGATTTATTCGGATCGTTGCGGTGCGATTGTGGTGATCAGCTACACAAAGCAATGGAAAAGATTGAAAATGCCGGGAAAGGCGTACTCGTGTATCTCAGGCAAGAGGGCAGGGGAATTGGTCTGAAAAACAAGATCAATGCTTATCGCCTTCAAGATAGCGGATTGGATACGGTTGAAGCCAATCACCGGATGGGATTTGCTGATGATCTGCGAGAATATGGAATTGGTGCACAAATTCTACTAGAATGCGGAGTCAGAAAAATGAAACTGCTGACAAATAATCCAAGAAAAATTATTGGCCTGGATGGATATGGGTTGGAAATAACTGATCGGGTTCCACTTGAAATTCCTCCTAATGTCGTAAATAAAAAATATTTGGCGACGAAAAAAGAGAAGTTAGGGCATATGATTCTTGATGGAACGAAAGATTCAGATGATTAATCATGTCACGGGGAGCATATCTGCCGTTGATACTCATATAACGATTGTAACAGCAGAATTTAACTCTGTGATCTCTGAATCACTCACTCATGGCGCCATCGATGCTTTTCTATTTCACGGGGGTATAGAAGAAAATCTATCTGTGATTCGCGTCCCCGGTGCTTTTGAAATCCCAGGTACGGTTCAGAGAGTATTGAAATTTCAAAATCCTGATGCCGTCGTAACATTAGGTGCAGTGATCAGAGGCGGAACTCCTCACTTTGACTTCGTGGCAGGTGAATCTGCCCAAGGCATCGCTGAACTATCTCGACAATTCGACGTACCTGTTGTATTTGGAATATTGACAACCGATAATTTTGAACAAGCCCTTGAGCGAGCAGGAACCAAATCCTCCAACAAAGGATGGGAAGTCATGGAATCTGCTCTCAAAATGATCTCTGTGTATCGACAACTAACTCCCACCCACTAGTTGAAGTACTGTTTTCTAATCATTCCCACTGTGCTCACCATCCTGACTGCCCAGCTTCAGGTAGGGGAATGGAAAAGCTATACGTCTCTGCTGACGCCCACAGCTATTGACTGGACATCCACTCACGAAATCTATGCATCTACAGAAGGAGGTATTCTAAAGTACGATACCATTACGGATGAGTTCGAATTCACAAATAACGATGATGGTCTCGATTATTCAGATATCAACAGCATGGCTGTAAATGAAGGAAATTTATTCTACCTGGGTGGTAATTCACCTACCGGGACCATTCAGGTGTATTCGACCCAATCCGGACTTCTCAAACATATTGAGCATCTAAATTTGGACAAGATTGGGAAAATGGAAATCAGCGAAGATAAATTGTACGCTGTGTATTATTCGGGCATGTCCGCAGGATTACTGGAGATTTCCATATCTGAATCTGATAATCCTCATTTCGAAGACATCTATCACGATTTTCCGGTATCGATCAACAATATCACTGATATTGATACTGATGAAGAATTTATTTATCTCACCACAGATGGCGGTGTGTTTAGAGGGAGGAAATCTGATATTCTCAACTTTCAATCTTCGTGGGAAGTCCTCTATTCAGGTTCAGATGCCTATCAATTAGTACTGGACGGGGCGAACCTCTATTTATTTAATTCTCTGGGAGTTCATCGTCTGGAAAACGATGAATGGATTCTCAAAGTCTCCATGAATATCAGTAGAACATTGGATGCTCATCATGAATCGGATGAATCCAAAATTACTTTTATCACATCAACGCTTTATCGTGAATTCTCACTGAATAGTCAAACCGTTCAGTATTCATACCCGACACCTCCTACAACCCGGATTACCTGCTATGACAAATATGGTGACACTGTTGTGCTTGGGATGAAAAAACGGGGATTCCTGTTTCTGAATCCGGAAACAGGGGAGGAAACCAGTAAGGTTCCAAATACGATGGTGAGTAATCGTTTTCATTCAATTACCGTCGGACCAGACGGAGAAATCATAGCTCACGTGAATGATCCTGTGGGGGGTGAACCGACAGACCGAATATCCGGAATTATGATTGTGAAGGACGACGGATTTTCTCATGTACTTACCAATATGAATTCGGATGGCATGTATCTGGATGATCCGGCTTCATCCACATTTACAGCGGTTCGCCGAGACTGGATGGCTGGAGGATTGGGTTCTGGCGGTGTTCGTTGGTCTGCTGATGGTAAAATTATGATTGGGATAATCGGTGTTTTCCCTTCAAATCCAGTTCGGAATGGAGGCGTAATCATACTTGACCCGTTAACGTTGGAATACTCCATTATTGATACAGCTAATGGAATTTTGGACGGAATGCATGGTATCGTGGATGGAAATCCCGGCACGGGGTACATGTCTGTCCATCAGTTGAAAAATGACGCTTCCGGGAATCTCTGGGTAGTGAATGCATACTCAGAGAACTTCAACCATCCTTTGGCGATCCGCACACCAGAAGGTAGTTGGTATCATGTAACTACACCTGATACGGCCTCATATCTACCACAATCGGTTGCATTCGATTCCCGAAAAAGAGCGTGGATCGGATTTCGCGATTATTCCAACAACGGTATTACATATTCTTCCGGTGGAATAAAAGTCGTGAACCCGCGAAATACGTTTGAAGATGAATCTGATGACATATGGTATCCCGTGAGCTTTACGGAGAACCCTCCCGGTACATCAGTCTGGGATCTGACTTTTGATGAAATGGGTCTGCTATGGATTCTTACCAGCGGTGGCGTGCAGGGTTATCAGACATCCAATCACTCATCCTATATCCAGCTATCACCGGTGTATCCTGTGGATTATTTCAGCTATATCCCCTTTAGGATGGGAGATAGAATTATCAGTGATAAAATGGGTAATAAATGGATAACTTCACAATCTGATGGAGTTAGGGTAATTACCGAAAGTACTGCAACATGGCCGGATGATGCCGGATTTACAGCTGAAAACAGTCCCTTGCTCTCCAATATTGTTTATGATGTAGCCATCGACGATGATAATGGGATCATTTATTTTGCTACCGATAAGGGGATATCTTCCTTGCGCTTGTACTATGATGAATCCATTGAGACTTCCAGCTCACAGCTGAGTGTGACTCCCAATCCATTTTTACCCGGAGGTGAACAATTGATTATTGATGGATGTCCACCGGGATCAAAAGTATTGATTCTCACATTATCTGGTCGGGTGATAGCAGAACTTAAAGCTCAATATGGGGGATTGGCATCCACCCAGTCGGTTTGGGATGGCAAACAAAAAAACGGAGATCTGGTCGGATCAGGAATCTATCTGATCACCGCTCATCTAAAAGATGGTACAGCAGCCACAACCAAAGTGGCTGTTATTAGACAATAACTCTCTTTTCAAATCCGAATTCCGATTCCAGTTCATCCAAAACACTATTAATCATCTTACGTCTATTAATATGATGCATGAATGTGCTTTTGAATCCGTTAATAATAATGCTTCTGAAGTTAGCCAAATTCAACCCATATTGTTCGTGAGCTAACCAGTATTCATCTGTAAGCGTAGTGTTGGAGATGAGTCGGTTATCCGTGTTTAGTGTGACTCGAAGATGATTCTTGAAATAATATTTGAATGGATGCTCTTTAAATGATCGAATACTTCGGGTTTGGATATTGCTCGTTAGGCAAATCTCCAGAGCGATTCGGTGATCATTCACATAATCCATAAGTTCTTGATTTTCTTTTAGTCTTACCCCGTGACCAATTCGGTGAGCGCCACAATAGTGAATTGCTTGATGGATACTCTCCGGTCCAAACGCTTCCCCTGCATGTAAAGTGGTATTGATGTTGTTCCGCAGGATGAGTGAGAAAGCTTCCTGATGATGTTTTGCAGGGAAATTTTCTTCAGCTCCTGCAAGATCAAATCCCACTACACCTTTATTTTTAAACTGAACCGTTAGGTCTGCAAGTTTCAGTGATACTTCCGGTGAGATGTGCCGAATCCCGCAGATGATGATGCCAGTTTTGATATTGAAATCATTTTCGGCCTGTGACAATCCCTGATATACTGCATCCACCGTTTCAACCAGTGTCATACCTGCTTGTGTATGGAGGATGGGGGAGTAACGTACTTCCAGATAACGAACGCCGTCTAAAGCACAATCTTCAGCTAATTCGTAGGCGGTCCTGATGAGAGATTCAGGGGTTTGCATTACAGCGAGAGTAATGTCAAACCGTTTAATGTAGTCTACAAGCGTTCCAATATTGTCACCCACATTGAGGATTTTCTTCAATTCGTCGAAATTATAAGACGGGATTTCATTCTTTTGCTTTTTTGCAAGATCGATTACTGTTTCCACTCTCAGCGAACCATCCAGATGGCAGTGGAGCTCGGGTTTAGGAAGACGGCGAATTAGTTCTTTGGTCAGTTTCATTGGTCTCTCGTCACTTTATAGGTTAGCCATGAAATGATACCGATGAATAAGAGTATCCCTGCAAAACTAAATCCTTCAACTGCTGGCCACCAGTCCTTATCGGATGTGATGAAGATGGGGACTGCTACCAGAATGCCCATAATCGCTTCACCGGTAATCAACCCGGAGGCAATGAGAATACCGGTCTTTTTGGCTTTTTCTGCCGCACCACTCATATCAGAAAAATGAGCGATCATCCCACCAATAAAAATGGGTATGGATAAACTAAACGGAAGGTAAATCCCAACTGCCACTGCCAATACGGGGATGCGAAAATCTGAACCCTTTCGTTCCTGAATGACATCCATTATGATAATGATAATCCCGATAATAGCACCGATGTACACCATATTCCATGGGAGTGTCCCGTGAAATACGCCCTCAGCTACAGACTTCATCAATGTTGCTTGGGGCGCGGATAAGACTGGTGATCCGATGACATAGGCGGTATGGAGGACATCCAAAACAATTCCCAATACGAGGGCGGCGCTGATCACGCCTACCACTTGCATGATCTGCTGTTTCCAGGGTGTGGCGCCCACTATAACTCCCGTTTTCAGATCCTGCATATTGTCTCCACCGATGGCAGCGGCACAACAGACTACAGCGCCAATCAGAATGGCACCAGCAGAGCCTTCAATTGACCCCGTACCTAACAGCGCTAGTAACAATAATGATGAAAATAAAATGGTGGCAATAGTAACACCTGAAATAGGATTATTGGACGAGCCCACAACTCCGGCCATATAAGCAGCAACCGCGGAAAAGAAAAAACCGAAAACCATCATAACGAGGGAAAGCAGAATGGCTATTCCCACAGAATGGATCACATCCAGGTATAAAAAGAACACCGGGATCAGCATAAATAATAGTCCGAAACCGACGGTCCGGATTGAAATATCCTTGTCTTCACGTCTGACGGCTTTGTCTCCGTGCATATTTTCCATCGCCCGAACACTGGTTTGAATGCTGGTTAACAAAGGCTTGAATAATTTGATCAATGACCAGATGCCGCCCACCACCATGGCACCAACGCCCAGATACCTGATCTTCGTATCCCAAATATCCCAAGCGGCATCCATTGGCTCACCTGTATAACCGTAAATGAGTGTATAAATTGGAATGGCGACAATCCAAGAGATAAATCCACCGGCAAAAATAAGGATGGAAATGTTTCTGCCCACGATGTATCCAACGGATATCAATGCAGGAGAAAGATCACAACCAGCACCGAAGATAGAACCTCCCACAGATCTGGCGCCTTCGATGGCGGAATTCCACATAGCGAATCCCTGTTGTGCAACTTTCATTAATCCGCCTGCGAGACCTGCTATCCCGATGAGGCGTAATCCTTTTCCAGCTTCACCTGTGTTATCCGATCTGGATGCTTCGCCTATCTTCAAGACTTCAGCCGTGGCGATACCTTCAGGATATAGTAATTTGGCTTCAAGGATCAACGCACGTCGTAGAGGGATCGTAAATAATACGCCAATAATCCCACCGATACTGGCAATTTTTGTGATTTCCCAATAGTTGAATTCTGTCCAGTATCCCATGAGGATCAGCGCAGGGATTGTGAAAATCACACCGGCGGCCAGTGACTCACCGGCGGATGCGGCAGTTTGTACAATGTTGTTCTCTAAAATATTGGATCGTCTAAATAGGCTGAGTACGCCCATGGAAATGACCGCTGCAGGGATGGAAGCGGAGACGGTCATCCCGGCAAATAATCCCAGATACGCATTTGCGCCTGCAAGTATCATGGACAATAAAACTCCAAGTATGACAGACTTGATGGTGATTTCAGGGATCGAAGGTGGCGTTGTGTTCATTTATATCCTCTAATTTCTCAAAATAATTGCCTGAAAAATAGACGTGAAATGCTCATTCGTCAAAGAAATATGTGGGAGGAGAAAGAGCTACCAGTCTGCCCAGCCTACCGACATGGCAAGTATCAGACTGAAAAGCGATTTGTTGTTGGTGGGAAATCAAAAATCAGCATTCGCATATGATATCATTTATCAGGGCACAAGAAAACTGTCTATTTCAGACGGTACGGGGTTAATTCCGACATAGGTGTGTTGACCGGTAAGTTTATTAATGTAGGGATGATTCCATGAATTTCTATTAATAGGGAATAATATAATGTAACATTTAGTACCGCTATCAATGCCTGAATCAATAAAATCATTTTTTGAATATCTGAAGCTGAAATAACCAGGATTAACATATCTATATGGATGAAGATCGAGTGGATTCCCAGTATGTTGTGAGATATCATTAGTCAGACCAATAAATGGTTGAACATATCCCTCAATATTTTCAGAAATATTTCCGTTGATAAATACCTCCTCATCAACTACTTCTATTTCAAATTCCGTCACGGTGAATGATGGTAATTTTAGAATTGAATAATTCGGGATAAATGCTTCTCCTCCTCCAACAAATTGAAACCCGTACATTGGGTAAGCATCGTATCCAATTTTTTCAAATATAATATCGTAGGTTCCGGCAGCTAGATTATCAATTGTCCAGTAGCCTATTTCATTCGTGTAGGTATTTAAATCTGCCCCAATGATCGAAACAAGTACGCTGTCTGGATTAGGAATATTGTGCCCGATCTGGCCCCTCTGAACAACATATCCTGTTAATTTTCCATTAAGTAATGTACAGGTTGGGCAATCCCGTGTACATGAAATGAGGTATAAAGCACAAATGAAAATGTATGATATTTTAAATGTTTTAAGTTTCATCATGAATCATCCTATGGAATTATAATCGAAACAATTTCTGATGGAGTTGGATTTAAGCCAACCCAAGTAAAATCGAGTGTTGTCGGGTCAATCCACCAAAAGGGAAAATGGCGTATATCTAATCGAGGAGCCGCATAGGCAATGATATAACATTCCTGCCCGGAGTGGAATCCATTTGAGAAAAACTTTGATAGTTCGATTTTAATATCATGTTGACCATTCTGAAATAAAAACACGAATTCCTCAAATACATGATTATCAGTGGCTCTTGAAACATTGATTGTAGAGTCAATGAATATCACAGAATTCAGTGGAAAATTATTTTGAATCATCATATGAATTGCAACTATTTCATCCTGAATCTCGACGTTTAGGGATTCTACCGAATGAGTGGGGATTTGAAAAACTTTTTTTTTGTCCATGACGATTTCACCACCTCCTAAAAATTGTACACCATACGTTGGTATTGCTTGAAATCCTGACTTTATGAATTCGATATTATAGATCCCAGTGCCAAGATATGGGATAGTCCATTCACCGTTGATATCCGACAGCCCATAATTGCGGCCACTATTCAAGTTGATGAAGATGCCTCCAGAATGATCCATTTGGTTACCATACTGATTATAGACTATGACGGATCCAGAAAGCGTACCTTCTAAATAATTGCACTCAACGGGGCTTTCACAGGACAGGATCAATAAGACAAACAAGAATAATATTAAATATTTAATCATCTGTTAGCTTTACATGTAAAAATAGTTTTCTGGTTGATGTTTTCATTGTTATTCTAGAATACATGAGTTTTATGAATAAAAATCTCTACCAAATTTAATCATGTTGCGAGAGGTATCGTGAATGTTTATCAAGTGATTTCAAGTTTTGTATATTGAAAAACCACATTAGCATAATAATGGCTATTGGCTTTTAACCGTTGGCTGTTGGCAGGAAACTAATCATACCTCACTAATCGGTGTTCAACTTTTTAAATATAAAAAAAACGATGGAGAGAAGATCCCTCCATCGTTTTTGGATATAAGAGATTAGTTTGTACTAGAAGTTATATGACATCCTCATGTAATCATATCGGCCGTTCATACCATATGGTGCAAAATTGGGATAAACAAATGCACCAGCATTATTTGCATCGCTCCATTTGTCAGGCATCTCATCGGTGAAATTCTTCGATCCCACTGCCATTGTGATGGATCCCAAATCATATGAGGCTTCCAGATCAATTATGGTTTTTGATGAAAACCATAATCCAGCGGATCTTCTACTTTCAAATTTACCTACCTTGTTGATCCGTATAGACGAACCAAGATTACCTTTAGCATATTTAGTTGTGAAGATGAGGTTGCTTTCAGGAGTCACAGTTGTCATGGTTCTTTCTTCCAGTTCATCAAAGATGGTAGCGCCATAATCAGCAAGTTCATCCGGAGTGTTTATATCACCGTCAATTTCAGTATTTGTACTGTTATATGCAAGATTTAGCGTCAAGTCCCCATTGGAACCCATATCAACCAGATATTCTACAGCAACATCAAAACCGGTGGTCTTTGTATTCACAGCATTCGTGAAATAGCGACCACCTCCGCCATATTCTGCACCTGGGATATTGTTATCAGCAAGCAGATCATATACATGTGCTCCAAGAGAGCCAGGGTCATCTGCATAACCTGTTGGGTTACCAAATTCATCGTGATCTAATCCAGCTGTTGTAAAATTACCTGTTAATACAATTCTGTCTTCAATTTTGATATGATAGAAGTCAAAATTGAGCTTAAACCCCGCATATGTGGTTGAGATTCCAGCACTGATATTCTTAGACAATTCAGGCTTAAGTGTAGTTGCACCTAATGCCTGAGCAACAGGATGATCAACAGGAAACGTGCCAACTTCAAAAGCAACCTGACCGGCAGGTGTATTTAAGAAATTAGTTGCGACTTTTGATTGATATGCCTGGGCGAGTGCTGGTGCACGGAATCCAGTACTGAAAGCACCTCTTAAAATAATACCTTGTTGAACCTCATATCGCACAGAGGATTTAAAACTGAAATTATTGCCAAAATCGCTGTAGTCTTCAAAACGACCTGCGACTCCGATTCTCATCCCCGGAAATAAATCCTTCTCTGCATCACCATAAAGTGCAAAGCTGGACCGGTCTGCATCTCGTGTTGCGTCAGCATTAGATGGTTTAAATCCGGAAAAACATTGGCAGCCACCGGATCCATCTGCAGAGTTCAAACCAATGACAAATGTGTCCGCATATGCAACACCATTTGTATCTGCAGGAATTGTAAAACTGTCCCACCCCGCAACTGATGTTCCATATTGCCCATTGGCGTAAGATGCAACCTCACCAGCATAAATACGGTATGACTCGTTTCTAATTTCAGCACCAATAGCAAGATCCACGTCATTTACTTTAGTAGTCAAGTCAAGATTGTTGGTGACCTGTTCAACCCAGAATCCACCGATATCATATTCTCTTAGTTGTTCAGGTCCAAAAGAAGCGTTAGTTGATAACATCTTATAGTGGAAATCATTTCTACCAAAAACAGTACTTATATCATAAGCCCAATTATTGTACGCCCCTTTTAACCCAATCACATTTGACATATCAACTATGGTTGGTGTAATATGGGGAACATATCCCGTGGGATTGGCGCTTAGCCAGGTTTTATTGGGTTGACTGGGCTTTCTGGTGTAACAGCCTGCATCACTGTTGCGATATGAATAGCCACCAAATGAATAAAAAGTTTTATCTCCAAAGGGCAATTCAGCGTTATAAAATGCGCCCAGATTATCCTGTTGTCCATCACCCCAAATCATCCGTTGTGGATCAATATAGAAGTCACTTCCGACGTTTAAGCGGTTTTGCTCTGCTTCATCATTTGCCCAATAGTCAGATTCCGGTTCATAATATGGATTACCTTCGAATCCAACACGGTTTGTTCTTCCGCGATGTCTGTATTCAGCAGCCAGCATAAAGGTGCCGCCATCTTTTAACGCAAATCCTTTGCTATACTGAAGCTGAAATACTTCACCGTCATGCTTTTTATATTCCTTGCTTGATGTAACTAGCTGAGATGGATGATGGTAGTAAGTTGTATCAAAATCTCCTGTTGGTACTCCAAGTGCATCTAGTTCTGGATCAGTATAGAATCCATCAATATAAGAAAAATCACCAGTTTCAGTAGTTGGATTCCACTCATAAGGTGTGTCTTCGGCAATTCCTGAATTATATCTTCTTCCATTTCCATAGATATCGTATCCAGTGGGTGTGGCTTCAACCGTGTGGTTGGAGGCACCTGATGTAAACGTAAAAGTACCTGGAGTATCTCCATCTTTTAACACAATATTGATTACACCGGCAATGGCATCTGAACCATACTGGGCAGCTGCGCCGTCGCGAAGTACTTCAACTCGTGCAATCGCACTGGCAGGGATAGCATTCATGTCCACGCCTGTATCTCCCCGACTTGGACTATTATTTACATGTACCAATGCAGTTGTGTGACGTCTTTTTCCATTGACCAATACCAATACTTGCCCTGAACTGAGACCGCGAAGGGTCATTGGACGGACAGCATCAGAACCATCAGCGATGGTTGTTCTAGGCATGCTAAAGGAAGGTGCAAGGGCTTGAATAATCTGTGCGGTTTCAGAAAAACCAGATCGACGGATATCTTCAGCGGTAAATACATCTACAGGCACAGACTGTTCTTCAGCAGTTCTGGCAAATCGTGAACCAATTACAGAAACCGACTTTCCGGATAATGCATCTACGTCCAGTGAAAAATCAACAACAAGTTTTCCAGCGCCCATCACGACATCTTTACTTTGTGATTGGTAGCCAATATATGTTGTTTTTAACGTGATGGCACCACGATCTACATTACGAATCGAATATGTACCATCTGCAGTAGTTGCAGTACCTAAACTGGTTCCTTCAACAGCTACATTCGCACCGGCCAATGGCTTACCGTTCGCATCGGATACCGTACCGATTACTGAACCTCCAATTAACATAGTCCCAATCAAAAAGATTGGAATCATTCTGATAACAGTTCTCATAGATTATCTCCTCATTTGTTGTGAATGTTATTATGAAATGGTTAATTAACAGAAAAAATATACAAATGTTTAAGGGTAGAATAAAAAGAGTTATATTTTTCGAAATTCATGTATTGAATTGCTTGCGGAAAAATAGATTCATGAGTTTCGATTTTCGGAAAAAACAAGGCAAGCTGTTGACTCAAAAAAGGAACAATTGTTATTAAATTATTCTCTCGAATCATAATCAGAAAGGAGCATTAATATGATCACAGGCGGTTGTCTTTGCGGAGAAATCCGATATGAAGCGGATGAACTTCCATCACGGGTAACCCATTGCCACTGCAAACATTGCAGGGGTAGTGCAGGAGCTGCATTCATCACGTGGGCGGAATTTGATTCGGTGACATTCAGATATACTCAGGGTAAACCAGAAGCATATGAATCCAGACCGAAAGTCACGCGGGAGTTCTGCTCACAATGCGGAACGCAACTCACTTATAATCATGCAGATGAACCCGGTGTGGTGAATGTGACAGTCTGCAGTTTTGACGATCCGGCTATCGCGAAACCTGAAGATCACATTTGGTGCGATCGGAAGATCCCATGGATAAAGCTAGACGATGGACTCCCAACCTATAAATTAGGAAAGTGGGATGAATGATGAACACTTCCACAAAACATAAGGATTCGCCTTGTGGAAGGTCACGAAGATGGTACCTGATAATAATCTTATTTCTATCTTCCATCAGCACCGGAATCAGTCAATATCATCATCCATTGGAAAATATCACTGCTGAAACGCCCGCCTACCGGATATTCAATCATTTATTACAAACCTCCGGAGCATTACCATTGGCTGAACCGGGATATCTCACCTATACGGATTTAGAAGAAGCATTCTTACAGTGGAAGTTGGACCATCCAAAACCGGAAGCTGAAGAAGAAAAATTGTGTACCCGTTTGGAGGAAATATTTTCTGATGTTCTGGAGTTGGATATGAACCCTGGTCGTTCATTTACACCTACACTAGAAGTGGGAATTGGCATTGATTATCTGCACCGACAGCCCATCCATCATACAGGGCAGGATTCCGTCTTTTATACATTGTTCAAAGACAGAGATTTTGTTCGCCACTACGATGATCGAGGGAATCTGATTGATGTCCGGATTAAATCAAGTTATTGGCACTATCTGTATTTTGATTCTCAATTTGCCTTGAGAGAGTCATGGCAGGACATCAATTCTGTGTCTCATCATTTCCCTCGGGATTTCCATGATATTGAAAATAATTTCAACCGCGAAACCATTTTTCTGTTCAGAATACCGCCCATCCTGATTGTGTCCGGTCGAGATCGATTGTCAATGGGACCGGGCCGACATGGAAATCTTTTGGTATCCAATTCACTGCCCCCGCTGGACATCTTTAGATTTTCGGTAAACTTTGGCGATTATTTCAAGTTTTATGATTTCATTGCACCTATGAACAACATATTTACTGACCTTTTGGATGAAACAGTTCCTCCAAAATACTTACTGGGGCATCGCCTGGCTTTTCAACCCAAACCGAATTTGCGAATATCTGTTTCTGAACTTATGGTTATCAATAGTCAGCTCCAGTGGAGTTATTTAAATCCACTCAATATCTTTCATAATATGTCAAATTCAGTAAGTAAAAACATCTTGTCAGGTCTGGATATTGAATATCAAATCAAATCGGATTTATACTCTTATCTGTCACTTGTTATCGATGAAATTGATTTTTATCTGATTGAACCCGAGGGAGAGGCTCCACTGACAGATTCTGAAAGCCGATTTGTGTATGGAGTTCAACTTGGGCTGGATGGTTATAGCTCTCGTGTTGAAGATCAACCTCTGTGGTCAATTGAATGGGTGAAACTAAACAAATGGTTATACAATTACGCCTACCAAACACAGGGCAAAGATTTAACCTATACCTATATCGACAGGCAGGATTTTCCAGAGCAAGATGCCTTTTATCGTTTTATTGGTCATTATTTAGGATCAAACGCAGAGGCATTATATTTGGATTTTAATCAAAATAATTGGGGATTATTCTATCAATACATTGATCAGGGGGAGGTGCTGATCCTTCAACCTTCATTCTCGGAAGATTACCCGCTGCCTCATGAATATAAGCAAATTTTGGGCGCAAAATATCATTTGAATGGATTGCATCGAAACTGGTCAATGGATTTCGGATTAAATCATACCTGGAACATTCATTCTGGTTATGATCCCTTGACAACCGTGAATCGATTCGAATTCTGGATCGAAGGAAGGTTTACCATACTAACATTGAAGGATATTTTCTTCTCGTCATAAATTAAAAACAATTGGATATGCCATGGAAAATACTGAAATAAATTCATCGGAAATTCTGCTACCGAAAATCCACTCAACCATGATCATTTTCTACGTTACGGATCAAAAATGGTCTGCGGAATTTTATGAGAATGTGTTTGAGATGAAACCAGTGCTAGATGTCCCGGGAATGACAGAATTTCGAATTAGTGACAGTTTATCTTTAGGTCTCATGCCGGGTGATGGAATCAAACAGTTATTGGGCGATGCCATTGAACATCCGTTTCTGCATGGAAATTCCATTCCGAGGGCAGAATTATATCTGATGGTAGATTTTCCGGAGATATGGATGGAACGAGCCATTCAGGCGGGAGCAGAGGTGGTGAGTCCGTTGAGTGAACGGGATTGGGGGGACTTGGCAGGATACGTGAAAGGATCCTAGTTGGTTTGGCAGCAGCTAGAGCAAGGGGAAATGTAGGGGGTAGGTCTAAAAAGTTGGATGATAGGAAAATTGCTCTGGCTAAATCAATGATGGCCGATACTTCAAATTCAGTAGTAGATGTATGTAAGATGCTGGGTATATCGAGAGCTACGTTGTATCGGTATTTGAAGGAATAGGCTTCGGTCTATTTCTTTCTGTTAATAATTATGATAAAAGTATTGTCATTCGTGTATTCAGAGTTTAATTATCTTTGACCAATCTGCGAATTTCTCATCGAAAGAATATGATGCATTCGCAGGACTAGTAGATAGTAAAGTGAAGTAAGCTATTCCATCTAATCGACTATAATATTTATTATAAAGTTTTTCAGCTTTTTGACCGTTAAATGCAATAATTTTGATTGTAGAATTTGTTTTGAGAAAACTTTCTAAGTCATTTGAAATTTCGTCTTTTATATCTGAGTCTAAACTAGTTTCTCTTATTCCTTTATGACAAACATCCCATACCGAAATGTTCTTATTAATCAGAAAACTAACCCTATCAGAATATGAATCTTCATGGTGGGCATCGTGTAGGTTGTAAATTAATCTCCAGAATAAATTCCTAGGATTAGCATAGTACTGTTGACGTTTAAGCGATTCTTTTCCTGGCATGGTCCCAAGAATTAGTACTCTAGGTTTCGGGCCGAGAATAGGAGGAAATGATTTTGAATAAACTAAATTACTAGATGATCTACTCTTGGGTTCAGTATTTGTAGCTATAATAGTGATATTGTCAGTTCTCATATGAGGTGATTCAAGTCCAGACCAAGTAATATGAAGTTTATTATTTCTGATGTGAGATGAAAAATATATCGAATCTTTATTTGGAAGTTCATTAGACTGAAAGGTAAAAACTTGAATCTCATTTGTTTTGTTTCGACAAACATTCACAACTAGTCTATCAAATAAAAATTTGTTTTTATACCGAACACGAAAACGATCACCTGAGTTCTCTCGGTATTCGGGAATATTTCTGTTTATTGTTTTTATTGACATATTAGGCTCCTTTTTCTCGAGAATAATTTATTTCATACTACTTAACTATTTTTACAAAACGTAAGTTAAAATTTTCTGATAATTGATTTACTTTCATGGGTATAATCAAATTTCCCCTAATTTTGATATCCATAAAGTGAAATTTTTATCCATTCGAAATTTATAAAACCCAGTTCTTAAAATAGACATAGTGGAACTTGAATTTATTAATATTGCTGCTAAATCACGGGCCACTGCAGAGCCACTTATGTTATTAGTTACAGATCCCTCCAAAATTTCAAGATTGAAAGAATAATTTTTTCTATTTCCAACCTTAGAAAATTCAAAGGAGTTTAATTCAATCGACCCATCGGTTTCACCCTCTTCTAATATTTCAAGTATTGCTGGTGTGGTGCTTTGCCAAATATTTGTGTATTTACCTTGTGATCCTGCTGATGGATAATAGTTTGCCATATTAAGGCTCCTTTCTGTTTTTGTTTTTGGGGAATTTCTTCTGGATTTTTTCAATTCTGCATTTCTTTCTCTTATTGCTCTGTTTAGACATTTCTTGGAATTGAATACTTCACCCGGAAAAGATTGTTCAAGTCGCCACTCTTGTTTGCCGTGTTGTTTACCACAATAACCACAATAATGGCCAGTCCAAGATTGAGGGAAAATTCTAAAATATGGAAAGTTTGCCATTTCAGTTGACTCCTCTTATTTTTTTGAATTCATTAAAATGTGTTCAATTTGCCTGATAGTTTGAATAAAAGGTTGTGTAATTTGTTTTGATACATTTTATTCTCCTTTTGTTTTATGCAATATCCATGTGATGTAATTGCAGTTCGGAAGCCAGTGTTGGATTTTTGATAAACCAAGTTATATTTTGATACATTATCAACAACATAAGACTTTTTATTTTATCCTTATTTTTGATCAATTATTTCTCCTTATCAATTTTTCGATGTTGGAATATACAACAGGCACCAATGAATCGTTTAACATTCATGTTAAAACTCCTTTTTTGTTGATGATTATGTCCATTCCATTGAATCCTGGACATTCTTTTTTCAAGATGTGCAGATAATGAGGATAGACACATTAATTTACGCAGTTTTCTTCTTTACTGGTATCTGGAAAATATACATTTTACATCTCAAATCAAGAGTCTTTCCAGTTCCACCATTTCAGTTTTTCAGCGTCTCGTTCAAGTTCATCTGTTTCTGCAAAATAGACGGCACACCTGAAAACGTATAGAAGACATCTATCCTGTACCTGGCCTGCGAAATCATTGGATGATCGGTATAATTCTTCAGGGTTTCGTCCTTTCAATTCATGGACAGTGGTAATCCCAATATTGATCAAATCCTGGGCGATGGATTTCCCAACGCCTGGGATGGTCATCAGTTCGGACTTTACAGAATTAGTTTCACGCTTCATAGACTTATCTCTATCCCTACTTATCCATTGAATCCTGTGACAGGTATTTTTTGTCCCAGTATTTTTCAGGTTCTTCTTCATCGGTGAGATAATGAACTTCATTTTTATGTTGAAACATATTTTTCTGTTTCCTGATGTAAATTTTATCTGAATCGGGATATTCCACAATATCATTTTCATCATTTACAGATAGGGCGAAGAATTTGAAATCCTTGTGAGTATGATTATAAAACTGGTGAGCATTTTCTTCCGATAATCCGAAATGAATGATGTCACCGGAAGTCACCTCACGGTACTGATTATTTTGTCGTAACATGGCTTTACCATCCAGCACAATGAAGAGTTCTTCCTCATGTCGATGGAAATGATAAGGGCAGGAAAACATACCCGGAGACAGAATTTCAACATGAAATCCTAACTTTTTGGCTCCCATCTCGGCTGAAAATTCTGCTGATTCTCCCTGATATTTATCTCCTGCTGACCAGCGCTCAAACTGTAGACCAGATAAATTTTTAATGTTATTCCAATTCATAATACTCCCTGTCAATGTTAGAAAATTATCTGTTTTTTCGTAAAATATAAAACAACGCTCCACTCGCCAGCAATCCCGGATACATGGGTTCAATACTGAGTGGATATTGAGGCCAACCATCTAGCGAATTGGCCATCCCCATCGCATACCATACGCCCGATACGAAAAGAGGAAAGACCATAACCAAAAGAGGATATTTTATTTTCTGATTGTACATCGCGCCAATAATTGGGATGAGCAACACCGGTACGGCAAATGTGCCCATTGTGTACCAGATATCCAGAACATGGGTAAACCGACTGGCGATGATGATTGCAATGATCCCGGTGATCACTAATCCAGATCGTACAAGATTCACTCTTGATCTTTCACTATTTGTGGGATTAAACAACTGTGGAATATCTTTACCGATGGTGAAGGCGGATATGAACGTGTAACTGTCAATAGTGGACATAATAATCGACAGCAGCGCCACAAAAAATATTCCCCGAAAAACAGGGGAGAGAACCGTTTCTGCCAATGCTAAATACGCATTATCTGATCCCGCAGGCAGAATCGCCAGTGCGTAAATACCGGTCATCACGCTCATCATGTCAAAGATAATCCAAAATCCAATGGAAATAAGTATTCCACGACGAACGGTACGATCGGAATTCCCCGCATAGCATCGCTGGTAAAATCCTGGATCTATAAACGTCATCATAGCAATGAATCCCCAAATGAGGATATACGACCAGGAAAAATTACCAGGGATATCGAATGCGTAATCAGGCGTGTGGGTAAGTAGAAAGTCTGTTCCTCCATATTGTCTGACAAGCATGATAAGGATCATACCGAACCCACCAAACATGAGGATGAACTGTAGCTTATCTGTACGAACAACGGACTGGAATCCACCAGAAAACGCATAGACGATTGAGAACCCGGCAGCCATCACAATAGCCCAGAATTCGGGGAGATGAAAAATGAACGTGAACATACCGCCAGCCATTTTGATGTAGGGAGCAGGGGATGCCAGTAGAAGTACAAACAACGCAGCCAGAACGCCGGGCCACTTTCCATATTTGAGATGGATGAACTCAGGAATTGTGCGGATATTTAGCGCAGAGATGCGAGGGGCGATCCATTTTAGAAAAATGAATCCTGCCAAATAATAAAATACACCAAAGATCACCCACGTGGAAATACCGTGCTCAAAGGATACTCGTCCCACTTCCAGAATCCCGCCATACCAGGTCGTCACCAGGGTTGCCACGAATGCAGGGAGAGTGAGCTTCCGTCCTGCAAACAGAAAAGATTCTGTATCTGTTTCGGATCGTTTCCAGAATCCTGCAATAAGAATTACCAGCAGGTAGATAATGATGATGGATTGAATCATGATCTAATTGATAATATCGGAGAAATCATTGGACAAAAATTAAAATAAATACTCAAGTTCAACGGTGGCGTTTCGAGTGGCACCGGGCCAGTAATATCCATCCCAATATTCGTATCCGTATGTCTCATAGAGGGTATCGAAAACGTTGTTGACTTTGATTCGCACTGTCCACATATCTGATGTCAACCACCAGCCCAGATTCGTGGTCCAACGCGGATCGATAGACAAAGATCTTGTGTTTGCGCTGTCGATAAACTGGCGACCCACATATTTACTGATGACAGAAATACCCGTAAACGGTTCAGGGGAGTATTGCACCGTCAGGTTCACCAATTCTTGTGGGACATTTGGGAGCTGGTTTTGCTTATGAGTTCCAGTGTGATAGGTTGCAGAGGTGATGGATCCGTTCATTTCTAAAACCAAGGTTTCTACTGGTTTAAAGACGAGTTCGAATTCAATACCTTTATGGATAGTCTCATCAGCAGTAACAATATTAAACTCTGTTTCTTCAAAATCGTAAATATCAGAAATGATCTCATTTTGGTACGTCATATGATAGTAATTCAACTTAATTGAGTGGAAGGTCTTCTTATGAGAAAACCCCAATTCGGTATCGAACACTTTTTCTGGTTGAGCGGCTTTTACGGTAGCACCAACACTATCAGCTTTAAAAATTTGTACGTCGGAAGGTTCCTTTTGTGCGGTGCCATATGATCCGAATACGGTAGTCAGGTTATCTACTTTATAGGTGAAACCCAAGCGTGGATTGAAAAAATCCCATTTTGCCGCGATATCTACACCGTTGAAATGGCCTATAGATTTTTGGATCAACGTCCAGTCATGATGCTGATATTGGAGGTCACCCGTCACAATCGTTCTTTCATTTGCATTCCAGACAGTTTGTGCGAAAAGGGTCGCAGAGGATTTTTCTCCATCAAAATCATAGTATCGAAACCAGTCAGGCATGATCGAAGTCAATGTAACATCAGAAAAATTTGATACTTCACCGTAGTGATGCCCGGTATATTTTCGAAGTTCTGCGCCTACATCAAAGCGGAAATCTGACATCTCCATTGTTATCATTGGGGTCGTGCCGAAATATTGGTTAGTGATCCATTTTCGGCGAAGAAGATCGGTGGTCATCGCCGACTCGTCCTCATCAGTCCATGTATCGTTAATATCCAAATTATACGAGTAAAAATCAACGCTGGATTTAGCCACTTCGTAAAATCCACTACCGGTAACCAGATAGGCTGTGTTTCGGAATACCAAGTTTTTTCTGATGGGATAAAACGAGTTCAGAGAATAGATCTGTTGTAAAAAATCATCAGTGAATGGGGTGGTCCATTCCATTTTTCCAGTGCGTTTGAGACGATCATCAACCATATCGCGAGAGATACCATCCCACTGTAAACGACTGACTTCTTTACCGATAAGTGCGCGGAACTGGTGAGTGATTTTATCAGATTGATATTCTATCCCTCCAAAGAAAGACTGTTGATCAGATTGGGAATCATCTCGGTAGCCGTCTGATTGAAGCAGAGTAAAGCGACTCGTAAAATGGACTTTACCATCCAGCATCTCATTTGAGAAATATTGTGTCCGGTACTTGCGTGTATTATAAGCACCGATGCTTGAAGAAACGGAAAGCTGCTCTCGGGGATGTGTAATTTGAGTCACCACGTTCACTGATCCTCCGAACGCTGCCGTACCATACAGGCTGTTCCCGATACCACGTTGGATTTCCACAACCGACGCATCGCTTAAAATATCTCCATGATCCACCCAATACACTTGATGGCTCTCATTATCGTTCAGAGAAACACCATCCAGCATGACGGCTATCCGGCTCTGATCAAAACCGCGGATGGAAAGATAAGAGTATCCCGTGCCATTTCCTGATTCGCTATACGCATAAATGCCAGGCTCGGATGACAGGACCATTGGGGCGTCCTCTGTTGAGTAGCGAAGTGATATTTCATCCGGTGTAACGATCGAAAAAGAAACTGGAGTAACGCCTTCTATTGTTCTGGTGGCGGAGATGGTTATATCAGGCAGATTAATTCGTCGGGGGTTCATTTCGATGATAATGTTCACTCCAGGACCGATATACTTTACAGGTTCGTAACCGATGTGAGTAAAAGTTATCATGACTTCGTCCTCGGATGTTACAAGACTAAACTGACCATTTGTGTTGGTCATCGAGCCTGTATTGTCATCAAGGACAACATTTACATGACTGATGGGAAGTCCGGTGGTTTTATCGAGGACTCTACCATTAGGTGAAGGCCCACCCCATAAAAAAGGAACAATAATAAAAAGAATGAATATCCGGAAAGATAGATTTTGAAGCATTTTGTTTTCCTCCGCTAGCATCATCTAGATCAGGTTCAAGGGTATGTTCTCAGACATTCATCATGTGGCAGTTTCTGTTTTTACTGCATGAATGACACCCCTAACAGACCTGAAAAATTACGGATACTGAATATGAATACGCAAAAGGCTATCCAACTCTCCAATATTCGGATTTATGTCACCTGAACATCAATGCATATCTCCTGAAAATCATTGCCTGATATTCATAAGATTCAGTGTAATTTTAACTGCAACAAAGAAAATCAATTTGGTGCCTTCAATACAAGATATAAACTCATATAAAAATTTAAAAATGAACATTCGAACAATCACAATTTTGTGCTATTTATTCCTCTTCTTGCCAGTGCTGGCATTGGGGCAACCCAATTCAGATACAACATCAAAAGCGGGGCTGAAGCGTGAGATCAAAAGATCTGCACCTTCTGAAGATGCTTTTATGGCAGTTCAGAAGCTAGCGAAACCTTACCTCCTGGAAGGTGACTGGTATGCCGCCATTGCCATTTTTGATGAGTATAAACATCTGTTCCCAAAGATGTCTCATCGGTTTGAGAAAATCAATAACTTATTGAGTATGGAAGACGAGGGCTGGATCGTAGAAGTGATGAATGATCGTGTTAATAGCATGCAGTTTAACGAATTTAGTCCGGTTCCATCTTTTGACGGGCAATTTCTCTACTTTGCCAGTGATCGAACTCAGACCGGTTATGGTAAAGAAGATGTTTTTGTCTCCCAGTTGATCAATGGTTCATGGGCGCCTGCGAAAAATATTAATGGTTACATCAATACCGCATCATCCGAAGCGCCATCGTCGGTGAGTATCGACGGGACACAATTGATCCTGTTTGGAAATTATGAGGGATCAAAAGGGAGAGGCGATCTGTTTATCTCGGAATTTATTGATACCACATGGACGCCCGTTATCTCATTTCCCACCGGCGTAAATACACGATATTTTGAAGGTGATGGTTTTTATTCTCCTGATGGGAAAGCATTTTTCTTTACATCCGACAGACCTGAAGGTGTGGGGAAATACCACAAACGAGATGAATATTTTCATGGTAGTTATGCAGGAAATTTAGATATTTACGTAATGGTCAGAACTGAATTTGGGACATGGAGCGAGCCTGAAAATCTCGGTTTTCTGGTGAATACACCTTTTTGTGATCAGGATCCTTATATCACACCTGACGGAAATACGCTTTATTTTTCCTCTGAAGGTCACTATGGATTGGGCGGTCTTGATATATTTAAAAGTCAGCGGATATCTAAAGACAGTTGGACACGATGGAGCGATCCTGTCAATTTGGGAAAAGATATCAATACAGTTTGGGATGACTCCGGTTATAAATGGGATGCATCCGGTGATTCAGCATTTTTTACAATTGCTATGAACGACAAAATGAACATCTACACGATTAAAGATTACAGCTTTTTACTTCCTTTTATTGATCCGGTTCAGGTTTATGGAATGATCACGGGAAAGGATAGCTCTCGAGTCCATGCTGAAATCAATGTTACTTATGCAGACTCTGATTCAGTTATTAGCAGCACTTTCACAGATTCACTTTTTGGTGTATTCCACGTGCGTTTGGATGACAATAATACGTATAGAATATCCGCAAAGAAAGAGGGGTATTCCACAATGATAAAAACACTGATTTTGGGAGATTATGATGTAGGTGAATCAACCGCGCTCGATTTCTCCTTGACACACATTCCAGTGGTCATCCCGGAGGACACGGTTCTTACCATTTTAGAAGAAGAACCAGCCGCACTTGATACTGCGTTGATCGAAGTTCCGGTTGTGATTCCAGAGTATGAGGTTCCAAATATTTTATTTGAGTTTAGAAAACAAGATATCCAACCTCAACAATTTTTCATATTGAAGAATCTCGCAGAGTTCATGACGAACAATCCTCAAATCAATTTTGAAATTTCTGGATTTACAGATGACGTAGGCACCGACGGTATAAATTCGAAATTATCCCATGACCGGGTTGCTTCTGTTGTGGGGTACATGGTTAATTTAGGTATTTCAGAAGACCGGTTTAACACTCACTACCATGGCAGCCAGAACCCGGTACAACCAAACGACTCCGAGGAAGGACGTCAGCAGAACCGAAGAGTAGAAATCCGGCAGATCAAAACTCCCTAAAGATTAAAACACCAATCAACAATTCCGAATTAGGAATTAGTAGTTTGTTAAAATCTTAAATCCTCTTTCGTTATTCGATTTTTAAATCGGAAAACAATTAACCGATGCTATTCCTAAAGATATCAAATTCAGGCTGATCGATCACTTTAATCATTTGTTGGTGAATTTTTCCATTCGTTGCCAATACTCTGAATCCTTTTGGGGATAATTTCCCACCACCCCAATCTGATGTTTTTCCACCCGCTTCCCGAAGTATGAATTCACCTGCACAAATATCCCAGGATTGTAGATTGAACTCCCAGAATCCTTCAAACCTGCCTGCAGCCACATAGCATAGGTCAAGTGATGCAGCTCCCAATCGACGAACCCCATGTGAGTTTCGATAAAACAATTTGAATAATTCGTAATTCGTTTCCCAAAGTTCATCTTGCTTGTACGGGAATCCAGTGAGAAGTAGACTTGTTGCTAATTCAGAAGTGTCTGACACTTTTACTCTACTGCCATTTAAATAAGCGCCACCATCCAATGATGCAGAAAAACATTGGTTGAAAACCGGATTAAATACAACACCTGCAACGGTCTGATTTTGGTATTGTACTCCGATAGATACTGCAAATTCTGGAAACTGATGGACGAAATTGGTGGTTCCGTCAAGAGGATCTACCACCCAGTTGATGTGAGAATCAGGGAGAATAACAGAGTTTTCTTCACTGATGATGGAATGATCGGGGAAGCGATTTTGTATCCTCTGGGTTATCAGATCTTCGGACGCCAGATCGGCTTCCGTCACTAAATCGTTAATCCCGGATTTTCCCCGAATATCTTTGAGCTTCCCCAAATGATCAAGCAAGACTTGACCTGCGGCACGGGCTGTCTCCTCGGCAAACTCAGCAATACTTCTCCAGTCCATCATTTATCTAATGACATGATGTTATCGGTATGTTTCTGTTTTCTTCTTTCCTTTATTGACGGGATGATCAATTGAAAAGTAGTTCTTTTGCATTTTTAACAACGACGCCGATAACATGATAATAGCGAACAGGTTCGGGAATGTCATAAATCCTAGCGCCGCATCACCAAACGCCCATACGGATTCTAACTCAGCAATAGCGCCTCCGAAAACGAATAATACAAAAATCCAGCGGTAAACCGGAATAGCTTTTGGACCAAAAAGGTAGTCTGCTGACCGGTCACCATAGAATGACCAACTGATGGCGGTTGAAACGGCAAATAGTAGAACAGAGACCGTTACAATCTTATCTCCATAATTGAAGAGCCAACTGAGCCCTTCTTTGAATGCGAAGGATGTGAGGAGGCTGCTGTTTAATAATTCTCCTGTGAATAATGGGTCTATCCTGTTTACATAAAATTCTGTATGCATCCATGCGCCAGTACTAATGATGACTAGTCCTGTAAGTGTACAGATCACGATGGTGTCGATAAACGGTCCAAGCATCGCAACAGCGCCTTCTCGCACTGCATATTTCGTCTTGGCCGTGGAGTGGGCAATTGCTGCACTACCCTGACCGGCTTCGTTAGAGTACAATCCCCGTTTGATTCCCCATAACATGGTATTCATAAACACCAGGAATGCACCTCCGCCAACACCTGCGATTTCAGCAGGCGGGTTGAATGCCATTTGAAAAATGAGAGAAAAACTTTTGCCGATCTCAGGCAAATTGGCAATTAATATCAATCCTGCTGCAGAGACATAAATCAGCGCCATAAAGGGAGCCAGGAATCCTGTCACACGACCAATCCGACGAATACCACCAATGATCACCATTCCTACTATTGTGGCCAGAACAACGCCATTGATCACCTGTTGTACGGATAATTCAAATCCCTGCCATAGCATGTGTTTAATAGTGAGGAGGTGTAAGGGGCCCACAATTTGTACGACTTCAGAATAAACCTGGTCTGAAACTGTGAACGCTTGAATGGCATTACCAGTAGCAAAAGAACAAATAATTGCAAATGCAGCAAATGCAACTGCCAACCATCGCCATTTCACGCCCATCCCATGTTCTATGGTATACATTGGCCCTCCGGCAGTGGTTCCATCAGGGCGTATTTCACGATATTTCAAAGCAAGCGTCGATTCGGCGAATTTTAAAGTAGTTCCAAAGAAAGCCGTGATCCACATCCAGAATATGGCGCCGGGACCTCCGTAATAAATGGCGGTTGCTACACCGGCAATGTTCCCGATACCGACCGTAGCTGACAGAGCAGTGGCCAGAGCGCGAAAATGGTTCAGATCACCTTCATCAGCTGGATCATCATAAATGCCGCGCGTTACTTTTACCCCGTGCCAAAAATATCTTATTTGAGGAAACCCTAATTTGATAGTGGCGAAAATCCCGGTACCCACCAACACAATGATCATAATAGGGATCGCACTAAGTGGTAAGGATTCTGATGGGAAATTCTTAAAGATTTCAAAATTTCCAGGGAAAGACCACACCGCATCATAAAACGGCATACCCCAGAAGATTAGTATCAGAAAAATAATTGAGAATGCGATAATACCGGCAGTTGATCTTTTCATGGTAATCCTACATTTGTTGTGAAATAATGGGGCAATTCTAAGCGTTTTGCAGAAGTTTTACCAACTATGAATTCAATTCCCCACGACTCAAAGTATTATGAACTGAATTGATCTTTTCCTGCACAAACGTTTCAATATTTTCTAATGGAAATCATCTGGACTGAGTGCAAAATAGTTATAAATTTCAGCTGGATTTTACTTCAGAATTCACTCAATTTATCATTTTCAGGAACCACATGTCAATTCTTTCTGCTGCCATACTTTTATTTCTGGTGATGGACCCCATGGGGAACATTCCAATATTTGTTTCTACATTGAAAAATACGCCCACAGCCAGGCATCGGCGAATCATCCGCAGGGAATTACTCATTGCATTGTTTGTATTGGTGCTTTTCATGTTCGCAGGGCAATACATTATGCAATTGCTTCAAATTTCGGAAATTCCATTATCAATATCCGGTGGAATTATCCTCTTTATCATCGCTATCCGGATGATCTTCCCAAATCGAATGGGGGATAAACAATATCCCGAGTCTGAAGCTGAACCACTTATTGTTCCATTGGCTATCCCGCTGATCGCTGGACCCTCCGCCATGGCGTCAGTGATGCTGCTCATGAGTCAGGATGCGTCCCGATGGATGGATTGGCTCATCGCTCTGATCCTTGCGTGGACGCTTTCAGGGATCATCCTGTTAATTTCCGCACCGTTAAGCAAACTTCTGGGTGCTCGTGGACTCATCGCTTTGGAACGACTCATGGGGATGATCCTTACGACAGTTGCAGTTCAAATGATCCTCACCGGTATTCACAAGTTCTTGCAGGGATGAGAAGTTCCCTGCCTGCGGCAGGCAGGGAAGTAAGAACTGATAAGAAGTGGGAAAGAGAGAAGCGATGCGGTTCGTTTCCAGAATATATTTGTACTCTGCTTAAATTCGAGTTTAATCAGTAAAATTTATCATTCTATACCACTCACTTTTCTAAATTATTCACCCGCAATTTAAATTTGGATTTTCAGGTCTTTATTCTTGTATGGTGAAAACTGAACAGGATAAATTTGGCGTCTTGAAAATATATAATTAAGTGTATCAAAACTTCGCACCCATAATCATTTTCGTAACAATAGGGCTTCTTCTTGCAGGTGCTCTATTTATAGTTCAATCCCTAATTTCCCCGAAGTTTAATAAGGGAGGTGAGAAACTCGCCACCTATGAATGCGGGGAAGTTCCTGAGGGTTCCGCGTGGATCAAATTCAATATCCGATTTTACGTAATCGCGCTGGTATTTATCATTTTTGATGTGGAAGTGATCTTCCTATATCCATGGGCGGTTGTGTATAAAAGCCTGGGTCTGGTCGCATTTGTAGAAATGATGATCTTCCTATTGATCCTCGTTGCAGGATTCGCATACGTTTGGGTGAAAGATGACCTAAACTGGGTGAAGTTGAGTGTGAAATACGGAAAAGGACGGTACTCCGAACTGGCTGCGAAAGAAGAATCCTCACCATGAAACTGACACTTCTAGAAAAATTCGATCAGGACAATATCATCATGGGCAAACTGGACGAGTTAATTAACTGGTCCCGGGCAAACTCACAATGGTATTTTCAATTTGGACTAGCCTGTTGTGCGATTGAAATGATGGCAGCGGCTGCACCTCGCTATGACCTGGAACGGTTTGGTGCCATGCCCAGAGCTACTCCCCGACAATCAGATGTAATGATTGTTGCGGGTACGGTCTCGTTGAAGATGGCGGAACGGGTAAAACGGCTCTATGAACAGATGGCGGACCCTAAATACGTGATCTCTATGGGGAGCTGCTCAAATAGCGGTGGCCCATACTGGCAGTATGGCTATCATGTATTGAAAGGTGTCGATCAAATTATTCCCGTTGATATTTATATACCCGGCTGTCCTCCCAGACCGGAAGCGCTCGTTCAGGGGCTGCTTGAACTACGAGTAAAGATCCGAGAAGAAACACCGTTCCGGAAAACCACGGCAGCGGAATGATTATTTTTCTACTCCATCAATCAAAATTATTAATTTCAACCCATTATTAAGTCTATGGATTTTGCAAATATTAAAAAAGTGCTTGACGTCAGATGTCCCGATTTAATCGATACGGATGGGGATCGTCCTTCCATTATGGTAAAACCGGAGAGTTGGGGAATCGTTTCCAACCTCCTGAAGACCGATCCCGACCTCACTTTTGACAGTCTCATGTGCCTCAGTGGATTTGATCTGGTAGAGGATGATCATCTGGGCGTCGCCTATCATTTCTATTCCATGGACAAACGCCATGATTTAGAAGTCATCATTCGAACCCCGAAGGAGAATCCCAGTATACCGTCCATTGCCAATATCTGGCGTGCAGCAGACTGGCATGAGCGGGAAGCGTATGATATGTATGGAATCATCTTCGAGGGACATCCGGATTTAAAACGAATACTTCTACCTGACGACTGGGAGGGATTCCCACTTCGAAAGGACTATGTCCAGGCAGACACCTACCAGGGCATCATCATTAAAAAAGATAAGACGTATTGGAAATGAGTACGAAACCGCATATTGATCAAAGTCTGGTAAAAACCGAAGAGATGGTGTTGAACATGGGTCCACAGCATCCCAGCACTCATGGTGTCTTGCGGTTGAAAATTCATACCGATGGTGAGGTCGTCAGTAAAATAGAACCTATTATCGGATATCTCCATCGGTGTTTCGAGAAACATTGCGAGCATCTTGGATATGAGCAGATCGTCCCGTTTACAGATCGATGTGATTACATTGCTTCTATGCACATGAATCACGGGTACGCCTTGGCGATGGAACGACTCATGGGTATTGAGGTGCCACCCCGCGTGGAATACATTCGGGTGATCGTTGGTGAACTACAGAGAATCGCCAGCCATTTGGTTGCACTGGGAACGTTCGGGCTGGATATCGGTGCGATAACACCGTTTACATGGATGATCCGTGACAGAGAGAGAATACTGGATTTATTCGAAAATCTGTGTGGCGCTCGATTACTTTACAATTATATCTGGGTGGGTGGTGTTTCTCATGACCTGCCTGAAAAATTCATCCGACGAACCAAAGAATTTATCGACTATTTCACGCCACAGATGGATGAATTTGACCAACTTCTCACTTTTAATAAAATATTTATCGAACGAACTGCAGATGTGGGGATTTTACCTCCCGATGTTGCTATTAACTATGGTGTGACAGGTCCCAGCCTTCGAGGGTCTGGTGTGAAATGGGATTTACGAAAAGACGAAGCATACTCTGCGTATCCTGAACTGGAATTTGACGTCCCTGTAGGTACCGGAAAAATGGGTAGTGTTGGGGATTGTTGGGATCGATACTGGGTACGAATGTTAGAAATGCGCGAAAGTGTCCGGATTATCGACCAGGCATTAAAATCCATTCCCGATGGTGATGTACGTGCCGCTGTTCCTAAGAAAGTTCGCCCACCGAAAGGCTCTGTTTATAGCCGATTTGAGACGGCTAGAGGCGAAATCGGGTATTACATTATCAGCGATGGTAAGAATATTCCTGTCCGTTTGAAGATGCGGTCTCCGGCGTTTTGTAATTTATCCGTCATCAGTGAGATTGCTGAAGGCTGGATGATCTCCGATCTTATTGCAATTCTGGGCAGTCTGGATATTGTATTGGGAGAAATTGACCGATGAACGGAATTTGGGCATCTACTCTTGATATACTCACCTCGTATGGCTCGATGATCTCACTTGCCGGTGTAGGCATATTTCTAATAATGGCAGTGAACGCATTAGTCGCTGTGTATTTTGAACGCAAAGTTTCGGCATTCATGCAAGACCGACTCGGTCCCATGGAAGTGGGGATTTTCGGATTCAAAGGCGGAAAGAAATTCTGGGGTGGTATTGGACAAACTATTGCTGATACGGTAAAATTACTCACCAAAGAAGATATCCTCCCTGACAGCGCAGATAAAAAACTCATGATCCTGGCGCCATTTATTATTTTCATCGGTGCATTTGTCACATTTATCGGCGTTCCTTTCTCGTCTGTCCTGTTAGTATCAAATTTTAACATCGGGATATTCTACATCATCGCCATGAGTTCGGTGGGGGTGGTTGGGATCATTTTAGCGGGATGGGCTTCCAATAATAAATGGTCGCTGTACGGTTCTCTACGGTCTGCGGCACAGATCATTAGCTATGAAATTCCGGCGGGTTTGTCTCTGATTTTAGTGGTTTTGGTTGCAGGTAGTCTGAACATCCACGACATCGTGGGGTGGCAAGCAGATCATCGTTGGTTTATATTCCACTCACCTATGGCATTTTTGGCATTTTTCGTCTATTTTATATCTGGTGTTGCCGAAACCAATCGAACCCCTTTCGATATCCCTGAAGCGGAGTCCGAATTGGTTGCGGGATGGATGACTGAATATTCCGGATTTCGATGGGCGCTGTTTTTTCTGAGTGAATACGCCAACATGCTCATCGTTTGTATTTTGACGGCTGTTGTGTTTTTAGGCGGATGGCTCTCTCCAATGGCGATGTTTAATATTTTCCCTGAATCCTGGCTTATCTTTGATGGGATATGGTGGGGCGCATTCTGGATCATGTTTAAGGCCATCTTTCTCATTTTTGTGATGATGTGGTTCCGCTGGACATTCCCAAGGCTTCGTGTCGATCAGCTTATGTATCTATGTTGGAAAGTTCTCATTCCGTTTGCATTAGTGAATCTGGTACTTGTGAGTATTTGGGAGCTGCTATGAGCGAATATTTTGCAAATATCTTTTACGGCTTGAAATCATTCGCTGAAGGACTACAACTGACTATGCGCCACTTCCGTAATCGGAAGGATCTGGTAGCAACGCTGCAATATCCACACGAAAAGTGGCCCATTGAAGATCGCCATATCGGATTCCCATTAGAAGAATACAATATCATCCGTTCACGCCTGAACGTAGACATCGATGACTGCATCGGTTGCCTTCAGTGCGAACGAGCCTGTCCGGTAGACTGTATCAAGATTGAAACCATCAAACCGCCAAAAGGGAGTGATTTCGATTGCGGCATCACATCCAATGGAACGAAGATGAAAATGCTGGTAGCAAGATTTTCTATCGATATGACAGAGTGCATGTTCTGCAATCTGTGCACCTTCCCGTGTCCGGAAGATTGTATTTATATGGTAGGTGGACCCAATTCTTCAAAACATGAAATTGAATACGAATACGCCAGCCGTGATCGTGAATCTCTAATCTTTCAATTTGCGAATCCATCTGAAAGTGATGTTCTTGCTGTCGGTGGAGAGAATTACCTCCGCGCAAAAGCAGGGTTGCCACCACTCGCACCGGAAGTCCCAGTAAAACCCGTTGAGACTGTTTCCACGGCTACTGAAAAACCGACACCAACCGCAGGTGAACCAGATGTAAAAGTCCTGAACGGTATTACCGATCGGATGGTTCGTGCTACGGCAAAAAAAGCCTTTATGGCTGCTGCTCGTGGAGGCAGTGATCTGGCAGCGATCGCCAAATCTATCCAAGCTGCGCTGGAAGAAGCCGGTAAGTTTACAGATGAAGCCAAAGCGGTTCTGGATTCTCTGGCAGTGACGCAGACACCAACACCTGTCACTGTGAATGAGGTTTCTTCTGAAGCTAAACCAGACATTAAAACATTGAATGTGCTTGAAGATAAAATGGTGCGTGGAATGGCGAAGAAAATTTTCATGGCTGAAAGCCGTGGTGGGAAGTCTGCATCAGAGATGGTTGATGCTATCCTGGCCGGATTAAAGGAGGCAGATAAACTGACCCCTGAAACGGAAGCCGTCGTTCGTCAACTGGCCCCAGAAGTACCTGTATCCACGCCGAAACCATCTGCACCGGTTACTGATTTTAATGTGAAGGTACTAAACGGGATCGAAGACCGTATGACTCGCGGATTGGCGAAAAAAGCATTCATGGCTGCACAGCGTGAAGGTAAATCTGCAAGTGAGATCATTCAAACTGTTCAGACAGCATTATCCGAAGCGGATAAACTAACTGACGATGTGAAAACACTATTATTATCCATTGGAGGAGATAAGGCATGAGTGAAGTATTTTTCATCCTGATTGCCGCAATCACCATCGCTTCCGCCATTTGGGTGGTTTTTTCGAGTAACCTGATTTATTCAGCGGTGGCACTGCTCTTCACACTTTTTGGTGTGGCTGGTCTCTACGTCTTTTTATATGCCGACTTTATTGCAGCCACGCAGGTAGTCGTCTATGTGGGCGGTATTCTTGTGCTGATCATATTTGGAGTGATGCTCACAAACAAAATTGCTGATAACCGGATTTCTCATTCCAGTCGGCCCAGATTCATGGCTGGTGTTATTAGTTTCTTTATCTTCGTGTTGGTCATGACCGTGATTTTTACAACCACATGGCATACAGGCGAGGAGCAGATAGCCACAGCCACTGTAAATACCATTGGGGAAATGATTCTTACCACCTATCTGTTACCCTTTGAAGTCGCCTCTCTGGTTTTACTGGCAGCGCTCATGGGATCTGCGTTATTGTCGAGGAAAAAACATGGATAATCTCACTTCATACCTGGTCATCAGCGGAATTTTATTTTCGTTGGGAATTTTCGGTGTGATGACCCGCAGGAACGGTGTTGCGATCCTCATGGGTATCGAACTGATCCTGAATTCTGCAAGTCTAAATTTCGTGGCGTTTAATCGTTTCGGAGGCATGCATCGTCTGGATGGCCATGTCTTCAGTATTTTTATCATTGTCCTGGCAGCCGCCGAAGCAGCTGTCGCGCTGGCTATCATTATCAACTTATTCAAAAACCTGGAGACCGTAAATGTTGACCAGGCAGACAGCATGAAAGGATAAATGTGAATCCGCCTATCATTTTTGCATTATCCATATTATTCTTACCTCTGGTATCGTTTATTTTCCAGATTTTCATCGGATGGCGTATCGGCCGTTCTGCCCATTGGGTATCGCTTATTTGTTTAGGCGGTGTACTCGCATTATCGTTGAGCTTTTTCGCTAATGCCTTCCTTATTGAAGGATATCCTATCTTGGAGGAATCCGTTACGTGGTTTTCTACAGGTGAGTTTACCATTGCTATGGGATTCAACATTGACCGGGTAGCTGCTATCATGCTGGTGGTGGTATCGCTGATTTCTTTTCTGGTCCATGTGTACTCGACTGAATATTTAAAAGGGGATCCGCGGTACAACCGATATTTTGGTTATCTGGGTCTTTTCACATTTTCCATGAACGGAATCGTTCTGGCAGACAATCTGGTAATGATGTACGTTTTCTGGGAGTTGGTGGGCTTGAGCTCTTACCTCCTCATCGGGTTTTGGTTCGAAAAGCCGTCTGCCGCAGATGCGGGAAAAAAGGCATTCCTTACCAATCGGGTAGGAGACATCGGTATGTTTATCGGTATCATGATCTTGTTCTTCCTGTTTGGTACCGTTAATATTGAAGATATCGCTTACGAAGTGAGCCTGGGGATGGCTGATGGTTACATGTCATTGTTAACCGCAGCCGGTATTCTGGTTTTCATGGGCGCAGTGGGGAAATCTGCACAGTTTCCGCTTCACATCTGGCTACCCGATGCGATGGAAGGTCCCACTCCGGTGAGTGCGCTTATCCATGCGGCGACGATGGTTGCAGCCGGTGTTTACATGGTAGTCCGAATATTTGCATTCCTTACGCCAACGGCATTGCAGTTCATTGCGGTGGTGGGGGCTGTAACCGCACTGATGGCAGCGATTATTGCCATCACACAAAATGATATCAAACGGGTATTGGCATACTCAACGGTGAGTCAATTGGGGTACATGATCATGGCTCTGGGGGTGGGTGCATATCAGGCGGGGTTCTTTCACTTAACGACTCACGCCATGTTCAAAGCATGTTTGTTTTTGGCAAGCGGATCTGTCATCCATGCCATGCACCATGCGCTGCATCACAAAGGCGATCATGACACTGATCCGCAGGATATGCGAAATATGGGGGGGTTGAAGTCCAAATTACCTGTCACCTACTGGACTATGCTCATCGCCACACTGGCGCTATCCGGTGTGCCGTTATTTTCAGGATTTCTATCTAAAGATGCAATTCTCGCAGGGACATTAGCCTATTATCACGCCCATCATGGATGGACAATCTTTCTACCCATCGCTGGTTTTGGAGCTGCTGTCATCACTGCATTTTACATGTTCAGACTAATCTTTATGACATTTCATGGTGAACCTGCCAAACCGGATGTTCATGCCCATGTTCATGAGAATCCACTGCCAATGACCGCACCATTAGTGGTCCTGGCTTTTCTGAGTATCGCCATTGTATTCACGCTACCGGGATTAAATCCGATCGTCAATCATGGATGGTTTACCCATCTGGTGACCACAGGTGAAAATTATGCCGGATTAGTGATGGAAGAAACGGTAGAGGGTATCCATCATGCCCATAACGCTGCCATGACCATTTCTCTGATTGTGGCGACGCTGGGTATTCTTTTTGCCACCTTCGTTTACTACTTGAAAAAAGTGGATGCAGGCAAGTTGGCAAAAATGATGAACCGGGTGGGATTGTACAATCTGTCTTTCAATAAATTTTATATCGATGAAATTTACGAAGCGGTTCTCTATAAACCCTTTTTCTGGTGGTGCAATGTGTTCTCCAAAATCGACTGGGATTACTACGACCAGAAGTTTATCGATGGTTGGGGCTGGGTCACGATGAAAATATCCGAAGCATCTGGATATTCAGATTACAACTGGCTGGATCAGAAAGTCGTGGACGGATTTGGAAAACTGACACAGTATTTCAGCAAAGAATTAAAACAAACACAGTCGGGTGTCATCCAGAATTATGTTATGGGTGGCGTCTTTGGGCTATTAATTATTCTGATCATTTTTCAATCGATATGATTGACAAATAAGGAAATAGAAGTAGGATACTTATGAGTTCACATATACTTTCATGGTTAGTGTTTATTCCCATCATTGGAGCGTTGGTATCAATCGTTTATCAGCAAGCTGCCAAGGTGAAGGGACTGGATGCCGAGGTTGTTGCAGGCACCCATAAATGGATTGCTGCCGTTGCTACCGGTATTCAATTGCTGTTCGCCGTGTGGTTGTACACGATGTACGATCCCGCTGGTGGTATTCAGTTTCAGGAAAAATTTTCGTGGATCCCTCAATTCAACATTGATTATTTCCTGGGTGCAGACGGTTTGAGTATGCCCATGATCCTGTTGACAGCGTTATTATCATTTATCGGCGTGGTATCAAGTTGGAAGATTAAAAAATCGCCTTTCGGATATTTTGCCATGTTCCTGCTATTGGACACTGGAATGATGGGCGTTTTTGTTTCATTGGACTTCTTCCTGTTTTATATTTTCTGGGAAGTGATGCTCCTGCCCATGTATTTCCTCATCGGGATATGGGGAGGACCGCAACGTCAGTATGCCGCTATTAAATTCTTTTTATACACATTGTTCGGTTCCGTTTTCATGCTACTAGCGATGTTGGGACTTTATTTCTACGCCGACCCGCATACGTTTAATCTGATCGCCCTGATCCAATCTGCTTCATCGATTGATGCAACGATCTGGGGGATAAATGTTCAAGTACTCATCTGGGTAGCGTTGTTTATCGGATTTGCCATCAAAGTACCGATTGTCCCGTTCCACACTTGGTTACCACTGGCACACGTTGAAGCACCCACGGCCATATCGGTCATACTTGCTGGTGTACTTTTGAAGATGGGGACGTATGGACTCCTCCGAATCAATTATCCATTATTCCCGGAACTGGTGTACTGGTTTGCCACCTTCCTTGCGGTATTGGGTGTGATCAATATTATCTGGGGCGCATTGAATGCCATTGCCCAGGTGGATTTGAAAAAGATGGTGGCGTACTCCTCTGTGAGTCACATGGGATATGTACTTTTAGGGATGGCGGCACTGATCTCTGAAAGTCCTGCCGGTGCACAAGCGGGGATCAACGGTGCGTTGATGCAGATGTTCAATCACGGTACCATTACGGCAATGCTCTTTTTACTGGTGGGTGTCCTCTACGATCAAGCCCATCATCGTTATATTTTTTACCCGAAGGATTATCATGATCCTAAACTTGCGGGTCAACCGGGATTTGGCGGACTCGGTGCAAAATTGCCCATCTATTCTGCTTTTGTTGCCTTCGCATTCTTTGCAGGGTTGGGACTTCCAGCTCTATCCGGGTTTATCAGTGAAGTGATGTGTTTTATCGGTGGATTCAGTGTTTTCAGAACGCTGACAATCATCGGTACGCTGGGTATTCTGCTGAACGCCATTTATTTCCTCCGTGCGTATCGTTATGTTTTCATGGGGCCACTCAATGAAAAGTATGCCGGGTTGAAGGACATGACAGGAAGAGAAATGTTTACGCTTATCCCATTGGGTATTTTGGTGTTGCTATTTGGTGTATATCCGGCACCATTGCTGGACATGATCGCACCCACCATGAATGCACTTGTGGATCTGATCCATTCAGCCGGTTCAATAATGGGGATCCAGTAACGTGTCCAACCTGTTGAGCTTGTCTGATTATTTGCCTGAAATGATCCTGTTGGGAGTGATCCTCATCGCAATTGTGATGGATTTAGTCCCTGCAACAAAGCGATTCACCAAAGGATTTATCCTCGTGGGATTGATTCTCGTGGCAGCCTTCCTGTATCAAGGCGATACCTCTGCGTCATCCTTATTCATGGGGATGTCTGCACATGATCCGTTTGGTACTTTCTTCAAATGGTTGTTCATCATTGCTACGTTTTTCGTCGTCCTCATCGCAAAATATGATGACGGTATGGATCAATCCATCGCGGCTGAATTTAATATCCTTCTGCTGATTGTCATGTTTGGACTATTTCTCATGGCGACAGCCACCAATCTGGTGATGGTTTATCTAGCCATTGAGACGGTGAGTATTTCATCGTACATCCTTGCAGGCATGTTGCGGAACGATATCAAATCCAATGAGGCGTCTCTCAAATATGTGATATTCGGTGCGTTTGCGTCGGGACTCATGCTCTACGGATTTAGCTGGCTGTACGGATTATCAGGCTCTACTGATTTGACGATTATTCGGGATGTACTGATGACACAAGAAGGTCCCGTGTTTGTGGTGTACATATCCATTCTCATGGTATTGGTGGGGATCGGATACAAACTATCCATGGTGCCATTCCATTACTGGACGCCCGATGTATACGAAGGCGCGCCAACTCCGTTGACGGCATATCTGTCTGTGGCACCCAAAGCAGCAGGACTAGCGTTGATGATCCGCTTTTTCACCATGACATTCACCGATGGCGCAGGTGAGACCGTTGCCAATGTTGACTGGACCGTTCTTATCGCAGTGTTATCTGCCATCACCATGACGGTGGGGAATCTGTTAGCGCTTCGTCAGGAAAACGTGAAACGACTGTTTGCCTTTTCATCTATCGCTCACGCCGGATATATGTTGATGGTCATCCCGGTGATCAGCACGGATTCCAGCGCGGCTATCATGTTTTACCTGGTGCCGTATCTGTTCATGAATCTGGGTGCTTTTTTCGTCGCCATTGCGGTGTCAAACCATACGGGTTCTTATGATCTGGCTGGCTGGAAAGGTCTGGGCAAACGAACACCGTTGCTCGCGGCACTGATGGTCATTTTTCTGGTGTCTCTCACGGGATTACCGCCTACTGCCGGGTTCATCGGCAAAGTCTATTTATTTTCGGTTCTCATCAAACATCAGCAGTTTTATTGGCTGGCAGTTGTGGCGGTCATTAACAGTGTTATCGCGCTGTTTTACTATTTCCGTATTGTGAGGGAAATGTATTTCACCGATTCAGATGATACCGAACCCTTACGTCCTCATCCCATACTCACATGGAGTATCATCTCCTGCGTCATCCCGGTGCTTGTACTGGGCCTGTACTGGAGCCCCGTCATCGACTGGGTCACCGCTTCTCTAAAAATGTTCTAAATATTTCAGCTGTAGATTTCTTATTGTTTTTCTATCATATCATATCCCTTCGTCCTCGTAATTTATAACATATTGACGTGTGCTATAAATTTGAACGACATCAGGTAGCAAATGGTGGTACGAGACATAGAACAACAAAACGGGCTTGGTCATCTCGAACTTGTAAATCGACCACCAGAATTAAACAATTAAACCCCTTCATATGGAAGTAGGAGCAGTTATGAAAACCTATATTTCAATCATATTAATCACTGGATTGGCGCTAGGTCAGAAAGTGGCCGTCTGGGAGCAAAACCCTGCTGAAGTGCTAACCCATGTGCAACTTCAACGGTCCGAATTACCAAGGGACCTTCTGCTTCAGAATGCAGATGGCTCATTGCAGGAATATGGGCGCTGTGGAACCATCCATCCGGCCCCGGAAAATGCCATCCCATCTCCAGATCCCAGTGTCTGGTTACCCCATCAAAATCGGGATCTATTGCGTAATCTGCAGATTCCTGTGGCATTTCATGTCATCTATGCCAGTGATGGGACCGGGCTGCTCTCTGAAAGTGCCATATATGATCAGATCACCGTCCTTAACGATGCGTACGCATTTATGGGATTGAGCTTCACTGTTTCCAGTATCGACTTTACCGAAAATACATCCTGGTTCTATAATGATCCGGAATACACTTATAAGCCAATTCTGGCCATCGATCCAGCCACAACGCTGAATATTTATACCACTACAGCGCAGGGATATCTGGGCTATGCATATTTCCCCAATAGTTTTGCCGAGGATAGTGCGATGCATGGGGTGGTGCTCCACTGGCAGAGTCTGCCTGGTGTGCATACCTGGAACTATGATGAGGGTGATACTGGAACTCACGAGGTGGGGCACTATCTGGGACTCTATCACACATTTCAGGATGGATGTACCGCTCCTGGTGATCATGTTGATGATACACCGGCCCAGAATGATGGAGATAATATTTATTACTGTACACCAGCAGATACATGTCCCAGTGATGCCGGCAATGATCCTATTCACAACTATATGAATTATACGGATGATGCTTGTATCTACGAAATTACAAACGGGCAATGGGATCGGATCAATTTTATGGTCTCCACGTATCGACCCAATCTGGGGACGGAGGACCTGACTATTGACGGTTGCACCGATCCAACCGCAATTAATTATAACCCCGATGCCACCTTTGATGACGGTAGTTGTGAATACGAATCTACTCCATCTTTTGGTGATATTAATCTCGATGGTCAAACTAACGTTATCGATGTCGTTTATTTGGTTGACATCATATTAAATGACTTTGATTACAATTCTTCAGGTGATTTCAACAATGATGGTGTAAACAATGTGGTAGATATTGTAGCTCTTGTTGATATAATTCTCAACCCTTTATCAGTTGGATGTACCGATCCAGGTGCTATTAATTATAACCCTGAATCTTATTACGACGATGGAAGTTGTGAATATGGTGATGGCACCTGCACCGACTATGACGGCAACGTCTACGAAACGGTCGAAATCGGTGATCAAACCTGGATGGTGGAAAACCTGAAGGTGACCCACTACAACAACGGAGATGATATACTAACCGGGTTGAACGATTCAGAATGGTCTAATCTGTATGATACCGAAACAGGTGCTTTTGCAGTTTACAATGATGATCCATCCAACACCGAAACCTACGGTAATCTGTACAATTGGTACGCTGTTGACGATAACCGTGGTGTCTGTCCAGATGGCTGGCATGTACCTACAGATGCCGAGTGGACGGTGTTAGCGGACTATCTGAGTTGGACTTCATTTGCCGGTGGTGCTCTTAAATCCACGGGTACTATTGAAAATGAAGATGGTTTGTGGCATAGCCCTAACCTCGGAGCCACCAACGCAAGTGGCTTCACTGCCCTTCCCGGTGGGTACCGCAGCTACAGTGGTGGCTACTACGGTATGGGCTACGACGGTACCTTCTGGTCTTCTACGACAAGCGGTAGTATCGATGCCTGGAGCCGGTACTTGTATTACACTGATTCGGATGTGTACCGGTACTACGACTATAAGCCTAGCGGATACTCGATTCGTTGCGCAGGGGATTAGGCTATCCCGACGTTTCAGTCGGGATGAGACGGCCTGCTGACTATCACCAAGGAGTCTCATTTGACTATTTATCCCGTCGAAGACGGGATCGAAAATATATAAAATATGGGGAACAGATTATTGACTTACAAAATTATTGAAAACTTGGTAAGTATCAATTCAAAAAAATGAAATCTAATCCCAAAGGGATGATCGAAAATAGTCCAGAATTTCAATTCCGGGTTTTGATCGTAAAGCTAATTGAGTCCCATGGGGGCGAAAGATAATACGATGGGGTTTATATTCGCAGAATGAGACTTTCCAAGTCTGGATGTGAAAACCACCGATAGCATCACTTTAAGCGATACCATCGTTCATCATCTACGCGATAGTATTGGTTGCTCCGTGCATATCGTCCAATGCTATCGATACTGGTTATTTGTCAATTCACCAATAGCATCATTCACCATTGTATTGGTTACCCCAAGCTAAATTGCAAAATGCAATGGGTTTATAAAAAACTTCAGTTTTAGGAAATGGACTCCATCCTCTGTGTGGATGGGTTTGAAGTAAGTCATGCACTCATGGAAAGAGTGCAGTCCGGAGTTTTTGATTTATTAGCATGTTGGTTTATTCAAATTTCATTGCCTAATTTTAAAATCTTGATCAAGTCAATCCTTAAAACACGATAAAACTATCCAAAATAATCGAAAGTAGATATTGGGCGCACTTTGTAAATTTCGATTCTAATTTTTCACATCATTTTTGACAATTAAAAATACCGATGGTAAGGTCATATGGGTGATCCATATTTCTTACAGTCGTGGACAATGGAAATTCGGTATTCAAAAATAAGATAAATGCATAGGAAATACATTTCATATGGGTGATTTTTGTATCAAAAAAGGTCATGACCTTAAACTGATAGGCAAGCCTGAAAAGTCGATGGGGGACGCTCCGGTTTCGGAAGTGTTGAACATATCTCCTGCTGATTTCAAGGGTATTGTCCCCAAACTTCTGGTGAAGGAAGGGGACATCGTAAAAACAGGTACTCCGCTGTTCAGGAGTAAATTTTATCCGGACATGGTTTATGGTTCGCCAGGTAGCGGCACCGTGAGTCAGATCCGAATTGGTGAACGTCGAAAGCTTCAGGATATCAGCATCCAGTTATCGTCAGCAGACGAAAGTCTGCCATTGCAGGCATACACCGCAGCACAAATCGGTAAACTTTCCGCAGGCGACATTAAAAGTCATATGCTGAAAACCGGGCTGTGGTTCATGGTTCGGCAGCGTCCTTTTTCAAAAGTGGCAAATCCTGACTCAGCGCCCAAATCCATATTCATTTCTGCAATGGGCACAGCACCATTCTCACCAGACGCAGAATTTGTGCTGGAGAAGAATTCAGGCGGGTTTCAAACGGGATTGTCCATTCTAAAGAAATTGACCTCCGGTTCAGTGAATCTGGTCATGGGGAAAGGCACAAAATTACCCGCACTCACCAACGCCAAAGATGTGACCATTCATCGGTTTTCCGGTCCTCATCCCGCAGGCAATGTGGGCATTCACATCCATCACATTGATCCCATTAAAAACAAAGACGATATCGTCTGGTATGTGGATCCCCAGGATGTGGCAGCCATCGGTGACCTTTTCAATACCGGAAACTTCCCCAAATACAAAGTGATCACCGTGGGTGGCAGTGGCGTAACCAATCGTCATTACCTGAAAATCCGACGCGGAGCCTTGGTGAAAGACATTTTAAAATCCAACCAGGTCGCTGATGATGTTCGGATCATTTCCGGAGACGTATTGTCAGGGGTGAAAACCAAACCTGATCGGGCTATTGGCTACTACCATAACATGTTATCCGTCATTCCCGAAGGCAGGAAACGATACTTTTTGGGGTGGATCATGCCGGGACTCAAGCGATACTCATTATCAGGATCATTCCTGTCAGGTCTCATGGGTAAACAAGAAACAGAGATGACAACCGCAGTCAATGGCAGCCTCAGAGCGATTATTCCATTTGGTCAGGTCGAATCCGTACTGCCGATGGATATCATGCCCACGTTTCTGTTGAAATCGATCCTTGCTCGTGATATCGAAGAAATGGAAAAACTGGGTATTTATGAATGTGACCCGGAAGATTTCAGCTTATGCGCGTTTTCAGATGTATCCAAAATGGAGATCACCGAAATCATTCGCGAAGGACTGGAATTTATGGAGGCGGAGGGATAAAATATGAAAATGTTGAGAAATTTCTTGGATCGAATGCATCCCAAATTTAAAAACGGGACCAAGCTGGAGAAATACTATCCGCTGTTTGAAATGGCGGATACATTTATGTTCACACCTGATGATGTGACGAAGTCTGGACCTCATGTTCGAGATGCCGTTGATTTGAAGCGTGCCATGATCGTTGTGGTTCTGGCGCTGTTACCTACTTTCTTTTTTGGTCTCTTCAATATTGGATATCAGGAGGATGCAACCCGAACGATCCTTCAGAATTTCATGGTGGGACTAAAAATTACGCTCCCCATTTTGATCGTCGCGTATGGCGTCGGTGGATTCTGGGAAGTGGTCTTCGCTATCGTCCGAAAACACGAGATCAATGAAGGATTTCTGGTCACGGGTTTTTTAATCCCACTGATCGTACCTCCCACGATACCTCTGTGGATGGTGGCAGTGGCAACCAGTTTTGGTGTCGTCATTGGAAAAGAAATTTTCGGCGGAACCGGATTTAATATCTTTAATCCTGCATTAGTAGCCAGAGCATTTTTGTTCTTCGCATATCCGGGCGCAATTTCAGGCGACAGCGTCTGGACCGTAGTGGATGGCGTATCCAAAGCCACTCCATTGGCTGTGGCTGCATCTGGAGTAAACACCAGCGCCATCGATCTGTTAGTGAGAAGTAACTTCTCCTGGCTGGATATGTTTTATGGGTTCATCCCCGGCTCCATCGGAGAGACCTCTACTCTTGCCATTCTCATCGGAGCTGTCATTCTGCTGGTCACCCGAATTGCCAGTTGGAGAATCATTACCGGCGTGATGATCGGGATGGTAGGGATTGCCCTGCTCACAAACCTCCTTGCAGCCGCAAGTAGTAACCCCATGCTTGCACTGACGCCTCACTATCATCTGGTGATGGGTGGTTTCGCCTTCGGAATGGTATTCATGGCAACTGACCCGGTTTCTGCGGCACAATCGAATGCAGGTCGTTGGATTTACGGTATCATGATCGGCGGACTTGCAGTCATGATCCGATCGGTTAATCCAGCCTTCCCTGAAGGAATGATGCTTGCTATTTTACTCGGAAACGCATTTTCACCCATGATCGATTACATGGTGCTCCGTAGACACATTAAGAGGAGGCAACAACGTCATGCATAGTAATGCTTATACTTATCGTTTCGTTATTATCGTCACCGGTTTAGCTGCCTTTCTATTGGCATTGGCTTCAACGGGATTGAAAGACCGGCAGGATTTCAATCGATTACTCGACACGAAAAAGAATGTCCTGAAATCTGTGGGTGAGTACGAATCAGTCATGACTCCACAAGCCGTGGAAGAAGCCTACACTCAATTTATCAGTGAAAAGTTTTTAGATGACACCGGAAAGATCACCGATACTGATGTGGGTCTTTCCCTTTTTGAATATCGTAAAGATGGAAAAGTTGAAGGGTACATTTTACCCGTTTCCGGGAAAGGACTGTGGTCTACCATTAAGGGATTTTTTGCCGTCGGTACCGATAGAAATACCGTATTGGGAATCACTTTTTACGAACATGGTGAAACACCCGGTTTGGGCGGTGAGATCGAAAAGGATTGGTTCACTAGCCAGTTTGCCGGAAAAAAGATATTCACATCGAAGAACGATCTGGTATCCATCACCATCGCAAAAGGGAAATCAACCATCGTAGATGAATATCATGTGGATGGGGTCAGTGGCGCTACACTCACCACCAAAGGAGTAAATGACTTTTTATTACGGGATTTGAAGAAATATGAAAAATTCCTCACACGAAGCGTTCAGGGATAGGGGAGGTAAATATGGCAAATAAATCATTACCTATTTTTACTGATCCTCTGAACCAGAATAATCCCATTACCAAACAGGTTTTGGGTGTCTGTTCTGCCCTCGCAGTGACAGTTAAATTGGATACCGCAGTCGTCATGACATTGGCGTTAGTTTTTGTGCTGGTGTTGTCGAATATGATCATTTCCGCATTGAGAAACTATATCCCCTCAAAAATCCGAATCATCGTCATGCTGACGGTCATCGCATCATTGGTCATCCTGGCGGATCAGGTTTTAAAAGCGTTCTTGTTTGATATTAGCAAACAGCTCTCTGTGTTTGTGGGGCTGATCATCACAAACTGCATCGTAATGGGGCGAGCCGAAGCGTTTGCCATGCAAAATGATGTAAAATCATCCGCACTCGACGGACTTGGAAACGGACTGGGATACGGCATCATTTTGATATTGGTGTCCACCTTCCGTGAGATACTGGGAAGCGGGTCATTTTTTGGCTTAAAGGTTGTTCCACAATTCATGTATGATCTGGGATATGTGAACAATGGACTTATGCTGCTGGCACCGGGCGCTTTCATTGTGCTGGGGCTCATCATCTGGGTACAGCGAACCATCATCGGATATAGGGAGGATTGATCATGGAAATGTTATCACATTATCTCAGCATTGCGGCTCAATCCATATTTGTACAGAATATTCTGTTATCATCCTTTTTGGGGATGTGTTCATTTCTGGCCATCTCAAAAAAGGTGGAAACTTCTTTTGGATTGGGACTTGCAGTCATTTTCGTCAACGGTATCACAGTTCCCATGAACTGGCTTATCCAAAAATATCTGCTTGAAGAAGGTGCGCTATCATGGACAGGATTGACTTCATTGGCGAATGTGGACCTTAGCTTTCTGACGTTTATCACGTTTATAGCCACCATTGCTGCCATGGTTCAATTAGTGGAAATGGTGTTGGATAAATTTAGCCCCACACTTTATCAGGCACTGGGAATATTTCTCCCGTTGATCGCGGTGAATTGCGCAATTTTGGGATCATCATTGTTCATGGTGGAACGGAGTTACAATTTCCCCGAATCTGTGGTTTATGGAATCAGTGCAGGATTTGGATTTTTCCTCGCCATTACTACGATGGCATCCATCAGGTACAAGTTGAAGTATTCAAATGTCCCAGCGGGATTAAAAGGTCTGGGTATCGCTATGATCCTCACAGGACTGATCTCCATGGCGTACATGTCGTTTTCCGGAATTAATTTATAAGAGAGTTTCAATGATCGTTATCACAAGTATAATTGTATTTGTCGGAATAATTATTCTATTAGTATCCGTTTTGAATATTGCGGAGAAGCGTCTGCTTCCTCAAGGTGAAGTAAAAATTCTGATTAACGGAGACGATGAAAAATCACCTATCGTTAAGCCGGGCAGTAATCTTCTCACCGCAATGGCATCCAACAAAATCTTTTTGCCATCCGCATGTGGAGGTGGGGGAACCTGTGGAATGTGTACCTGTCAGATCCTCTCAGGTGGCGGACAGATACTACCCACCGAATTAAGTCACATTTCCAGAGCAAAGGCTAAAGATAATTGGAGACTTGCCTGCCAGGTGAAAATCCGTGAAGCTATGGAAGTAAAGATTCCTGACGAGATATTCAATATCCAGAAATGGGAATGCACTGTACGATCGAATCAGAACGTTGCCACATTCATTAAAGAATTAGTCCTTGAGCTACCTGCTGGCGAAGAACTGAATTTCCAATCCGGTGGATATATCCAAATTGATATTCCCGAATACGACATTCACTTTAACACTATGGCGGTTGAAGATGAATATCGTGGAGATTGGGATAAATTCCATTTATTTGACCTTCATCACAAAAATGAAGAACCAATTTTTAGAGCATATTCAATGGCCAGTCATCCGGCTGAGGGAAATATTGTCATGCTGAATGTTCGAATAGCAACACCTCCTCCGAAACTCTGGAAAGAAGTTCCTCCGGGTATATCATCTACTTATATTTTCAATCTGAAACCTGGCGACAAAGTAATCATTTCAGGACCATATGGTGAGTTCTTCCTGAAAGATACACAACGAGAGATTGTTTTTGTTGGTGGCGGTGCTGGCATGGCGCCTATGCGATCTCATCTCTTTCATCTGTTTAAAACAGAAAGAACGACGAGAAAAGTATCGTTCTGGTATGGTGCACGATCTATGAGAGAAATGTTCTATCATGAACAATTTTTGGAAATCGCCAAGGAGTTTCCGAATTTCAGCTATAATGTTGCTCTCTCTGAACCTATGCCTGAGGATAACTGGGCTGGTCCAACCGGATTTATTCATCAGGTACTCCATGATAATTATCTTAGAGATCATGAAGACCCCACAGAAATTGAGTTTTATATGTGCGGCCCGCCAATGATGATCGATGCTGCGGACAATATGATTTATAACCTTGGCGTGGATGCAGATAATATCATGTACGATAAGTTTTAACATCTAACCATGACGCAGTTGTTTTTTCAAAAGAAAGTTCGGTGGATATCGGGCTTTCTTTTTTTTCTGATCGTTTTTACATCCTGTTCAGATCATGAGAAAGAATCGACGATCACCGGGACCACGATGGGAACCACGTATTCGGTTAAAATCCGGTTTGATGAATCACCCACCTTATCTGCTACTTCGATAAAGAATAAAATTGATTCAACGCTGATGATTCTTAATCAACAGGTTTCAACGTACATTCCTTTCAGCGAAATTTCCAGATTTAATGCTCTGTCCGCAGGTGAGTGGTTTGAGATTTCCCACCATTTTCAAGCAATAGTAGAGCAGGCACTTGATGTTTCTACAATTTCAGGAGGTGCATTCGATATAACGGTACATCCGCTCGTCAGATTATGGGGATTTGGAATAGATGGGGGGATTTGGGAAACACCTTCTGAATCGGACATCCGCCATGCGATGAATATAATTGGTAGCAAATATCTGACATTATCAGGAAACCAGATAAAGAAGGATATCCCGGGGCTTGAGTTAGATCTAAGTGCAATTGCAAAAGGATATGGCGTTGATTTGATTTCCCAACTTTTATTGGATTTAAAATTTAATGATTACATGGTTGAGATTGGTGGAGAAGTCCGCTGCCAAAATGGAAATGCTAATAATTCCTGGAGGATCGGTATTGAAATCCCCGCAGACCAACAACAGACCTCTGAAGGGTTCGCAGGTGTCATACGTTTAGATGATCTTGCTATGGCGACTTCAGGGAACTACCGGAACTATTTTATACACGAAGGTCATCGCTATTCACATACCATCAATCCGAAAACCGGGAAGCCCGTTGACCATACACTGGCCAGTGCAACAATCATCACATCTACATGCATGAATGCCGATGCACTTGCAACTGCTGTGATGGTACTTGGAGCAATTGATGGATTAGAACTTATTGAATCTCTGGACGGAGTAGAGTGTTTTCTTATTGAAGAAAATATCGATGGAAGCACCATCACTCATTCCAGTGATGGATTTGGAAAATTTATTGAATGACGGTTTTATTTTCACATTGACGGTGTGCAGCACCAGAACAGGCACAATTTTCACTTGTGCCACCACAGGAACCTTTGAGTTCGTTCTTGGAGTAGAGACTCCCGATTGTCAGAATAACCGCTGCAAAAATAAAAACCAGGACTGATAAAATGATGGTTGCCATTGATGGTAATTTACAGATATGTGCAGCCATTACACATTGAGTTAAATGAACATTACTAAAGGAAAAGTACGGATGAATTTTTGGAAAGTTGTGACCGTTATCATCACGTTGTTAGTATTAACAAATCTTCCCTTCGCCGCAGAACCACAACATGAAGACCATTCGCCTCCTGCAAAACAGGAGCAGGTGGATCAACATGCAGGATCACATGAAGATACGGGTAACCATTCAGAATCTCATGCGCCTCATCTGAATGGCAGTACAGTTAATATTTTGTGGATCATACCCTTTCTCGGGATTCTATTATCCATTGCTGTATTACCGTTGACTGCACCTTCATTCTGGCATCATCATTATGGCAAGGTTTCCCTATTTTGGGGAAGTACCTTTATTATCCTTTTTGGATTCCATTATGGTCTGGACATGGCAGAGTTTTATCTGTTAGAGGTGTACTTAAGTGAGTTTATCCCGTTTATCGTTTTGCTTCTTTCCTTGTTTACGGTTGCAGGTGGCGTTCGTCTTACAGGCTCGTTGCGTGGAAGCCCCGCCGTCAATACGCTTATACTGCTGATAGGTACCGTTCTTGCATCATGGATGGGGACAACAGGAGCTGCGATGCTGCTCATACGTCCCATCATTCGGGCAAATGCATGGCGGAAGAAGCAAGTGCACATCATCGTATTTTTTATTTTTTTGGTGGCAAATATTGGAGGATCATTAACTCCATTGGGAGATCCACCGCTATTCCTCGGCTTTCTGAAAGGAGTAAGCTTTTTCTGGACCACAACGCACATGTTCCTTCCGATGCTGACCGTATCCGTTATCCTCCTTATTCTGTTCTACATCATCGATACAGTATTGTATAAAAAAGAGAAACCAGTCCCGGATGATGGGACAAAAACACCTCTTCGACTGGAAGGGAAAGCAAATCTTTTACTGTTACCACTTGTCGTGGGTGCAGTATTGATCAGCGGAATTTGGCACCCTGATCCTACAAATCCAAATGATTGGGCTATATCTGCGTGGGGGACGTGCATGATGACAAAGGGTGTTCTTGCGCAGGTTATCCTGCTTCTATTGATCGCTGTCATTTCATGGAAGATAACCCCACAATCTGTCAGACGTGGGAACGGATTTACCTGGGAACCCATCCTAGAGGTAGCCAAATTATTCGCCACAATCTTTATCACTATGGTGCCGGCTATTGCAATTTTAAAAGCCGGGAGTGAGGGCGCTTTAAAATTTGTAATTGATATGGTTAAAAATCCGGAAACAGGTGAATTCGTCAATAGAAGTTTTTTTTGGGCGACCGGAATACTTTCCAGCTTTCTGGATAACGCGCCTACTTACGTAGTATTTTTCAACACCGCCGGAGGAGATGCTCAACAATTGATGACCACTTTTTCTGGTACTTTGCTGGCGATTTCAGCTGGTGCTGTATTTATGGGGGCAAATACGTATATCGGGAATGCTCCAAACTTTATGGTTAAGTCCATTGCAGAAGAGAATCACATAAAAATGCCCAGTTTCTTCGGATATATGGCGTGGTCCGTGAGCATTTTAATTCCGATATTTTTTGTCGTAAGTTTCATTTTCTTTTAATAAAGGATTAAGGAGAATCACTTTGTTTAATCACATTTTAATAGCAACAGATATGAGTCCAAAAGCAATATCGGCTACCAAAAAAGCAGTCCAATTGGCTCATCAGTTTAATTCAAGAATTACGTTACTGAACATCCATGAGGAGTTCATGTCTGATGATGAGATGCAGATGCTGCGAGTAAGTGTCAATAAAATGAAGGAAGAATTTCATAAAACTGCAGATGCTGCAAAAAGTGAAATGAAGAGAATAATTCATGAACTTCACGCCGATGATATTCAAGTTGAATTTTTGTTAAGAGAAGGGAAAACGCCAAAAACAATATGCTCTGTTGCTGTTGAATTAGGCGCAGATCTCATCGTACTTGGTACAAATGGTCGAGATAATATCCATGATTATATTTTGGGAACGACTTCAGAATATGTTGTGAGACATTCCAAACTTCCTGTACTGGTTATACCCGGATCATAATCAATAAATCCCAACACTTTCTTGTTTCAATGTTGTAATTCATTTAAAAATTAGTAAATTAATCTGCTTAAACGGAATTTGATATGTCAAGTAGTCGAGTATTTATCCTTTATATTTTAGTAATTTTATCACCGTTATTCACACAAATGAAAGACGGCGAACATATAGAATATTATAAAAATGGAAGTATCAAACACCGTGCTGATATAAAAGATGGAAAGATAAATGGCTTGTTTGTGTGGTACTACGAAAATGGCAATAAGAAAATTGAACAGTACTATTCCAACGGAATTGAACATGGCACTTACATAACCTACTTCGAAAAAGGTGGGATCAGGAAAAAAGAGAATTATTTCCAAGGAGAAAAAGACGGACAATTTCAGTATTATTTTCCTAATAGTATCTGTAAAACTGAATTTCAATTTAAAGAAGGCCAAGAACATGGTCCGTTCCAAGAATGGGACGAAAACGGAACATTAATTAAAGAAGGATTCTATTTATCTGGAAGACAAGATAAAAAATGGAATTCATACTATCCGTCAGGAATGATAAAATCTGAAGAATTCTATATTAATGGTATCCCTGAAGGTCGGTGGGAAAGCTACTGGAAAGGCAATAGAATTAAATCAATCGAAAATTATGACCAGGGCTTAAGAGATGGGAAATGGGAAGCTTATTTTGAAAATGGGTCTGTCGAATTTATTCAATATTTTCAGGATGGTCAACCGGATGGAACATGGATTAGTTATTACGTTAACGGAAAAGAAAGATTAAGAAAAAGTTATAAATATGGAGTACCCGACGGCTTGTGGATTGAATATTATGCTACAGGTTCAATCAAGAAAGATGGGTATTATAAAAATGGTGAAAAAACCGGCGTTTGGAAAGAATATGATGAAAAAGGGAAATCCATCCGAAATTAATTTTAATAATTAACTTGAGTTAAGAGAATAAATTATGAATAGACCACTTGATCAATCATTTATAAATGCAAAAAATCTGTTAAATAGTTCATCGGATATGATCATTGCAGTTGATAGTGACCGTAAAATAATAGAGTTTAATGCTGCCGCAGAGCATTCTTTTGGTTATACTCGTGATGAAGTTATCGGGAAACATGTTGATATGCTCTATGCAGAACCAACATACGGTAATAGTATTCATCAAAAAACAATTGAAAGAGGGCATACCAGTCAGGAAATAATTAATATAAACAAAAATAGTGAAGTATTTACCAGCTATCTTTCCACATCAATAATAAGCGATGTGGATGGTAATAAAATTGGTGTGATGGGTGTCTCCCGAGATATCTCAAGCATCAAAAACACGGAAGCACAGCTTCGTGTAAGCCGTGAATATGGTAAAATTCTAATTGATTGTTCAATGGATATGATTATTGCAGTAGACAACAACAGAAAAATTCTTGAATTTAATAAAGCAGCTGTAGATACTTTTGGATATCAACCCGAGGAAGTAATCGGAAAGTCAGTCAATATCTTATATGCTGACCCTGAAGAAGGCAGGACATTACATAGAAAGACCTCTGTCTCTGGAAAGGTACTTTCAGAAGTCATATCTCGAAAAAAAAATGGTGATGAATTTTTCAGTTTAATTTCGGCATCTTTAATGCATGATAAAGACGGCGAACAGATTGGAGTGATGGGAATTTCACGTGATATCACTTCAGAAAAATTAAGTCGCAATATTTTAAAAAAATCTGAAGAAAGACACAGAATACTATCCGTCGAATTAGCTGAAGCCAATATAATGAAAGAGCTTTTGCTGGATGTGATTACTCATGATATGAAAAACACGCTAGGTACATTAAATGGTATGGCAGAACTATTATTACAAGAATATGGAAATAATGAGTATGCCAGTGTTATCGGACAGTGTACAACAAATTTGATTGATATCATCGAAAATGCATCAATACTAACTCAGGTCACTTTGGGTGAAGAAATAGATAAAAGAAATATTAATCTCAATCAACTTTTAATGGGAATTTCAAACGAATTTTTAGTTGTATTGGATTCAAAAAAAATGACTCTGGAAATAGACATAGATCCGGAAATAACTATTTATGCGAATCCAATTATATCGGAAGTTTTTAAAAATTATATCAGCAATGCCATAAAATATGCAAGTGACGGAAAAAGGATTGTCGTATCGGCATTTAAAACTTCCTCTGGTCTTACAGTAGAAGTATGTGATTTCGGTAAAACAATCGAAAAAGAGAATTATGATAGCATATTTAATCGAAAAGTACAACTCGCTGGTACCGGAAAGAATGGTCGTGGACTCGGACTTGCTATCGTTCAAAGAATATCAGATGCTCATTCTGCAAAGGTGGGAGTAATGCCGAATTCACCAACCGGCAATAAGTTTTACATCAAGTTTTCAAATACTTGATACCGGTTTCATTAATAATATAAATTATATTTAATGGAATTAAATGAATACTATTAAATTACATAATTCAAAATTTTAATTAATTAGATTGATTTCAACAAATTTTAGGACATACAATGACCGAAAGTAAAACCAAACCCATGATCTTGGTTGTAGAAGATGATATTCTAAACCGAAAATTGATGACTTTCTACCTCAGAGAAAAGTTTGAATTGTGTTATGGTGCATCTGTTGCTGAGGCGAAGGAAAGTTTGATACAGAATAACCCGAAAGTAATTTTACTAGATTTATCTCTATTAGAAGGTGAAAACGGGTTAGATCTTTGCGATTATGTCCAAAAAACGGAAAAGTACAAAGATATTCCCATTATAGCTGTAACTGCCCACGCATTTTCAAAAGACCGTCAAATATGCGAAGAAGCTGGCTGCGCTGCTTATCTGTCAAAGCCCGTTAAACAAAACGAGCTAATACAAATGATTGAAAAACATTTGAAATGATTCCTCCGCAATCCATTCGTAATATTATGATTTAATAAAATATGGTAGTCACAAATAAAGCACCAATTCTAGTCGTTGAGGACAATGAAGCAAATATGAAGTTCTTGCTTTTTATCCTTAAACGATTGGGACTTTCTTATGAAAAGGCTTATTCCGGAGAAGAAGCTATGGAGATAATAAAGGACCAGGAATTTAGCTGTATGCTGTTTGATATCAATTTAGGAGATGGAATCAGCGGGTTGGAACTTATGGAAATTGTCAGAAAAATTGACAAGTATAAAGACACACCTATTATTGCCGTAACAGCTTATTTTGGCGAGAATTTTGAAACTGAAATATTAGCGAAAGGGTTTACTGACTATCTCGGCAAACCATACGTAATTGATCAACTTAAGAGCAAGTTGGATAAATATCATATTCTTTAGATACCTTCATTTATACAGATTAGTCTCGGACAGCACTCAACATTTTTTCAAATTCCGGTATTAAAACAGATAGTTCATCATACTCTTCATCTCTGGCCGCAAATTCGATTTTTTTACCAATATCCGTAAATTCAGTAAACCCATATCCAGCCCCTGTACCTTTAAGATTATGTCCAAATTTTCGAATTATAGGAAAATCCTTGTTTACGAGGTGCGTAGAAATAATTTCCTTCAATGAAGTATTTAAATATTCCAGATATTCTAAAATCAGTTCCTTGAATTCTGGATCGTTAAACATGTCATATTCCATATAATTCCCTTCCCATCATAAGTATAAATATGGTGTTAAATATCAATCAGATTATCCTTGAGAAGTTATGCATGCTAGCGGAGTGAATAAAATTATTATTTTCTATAAACTTATCCTAATTCCTCATTTTATTACACTTGATGTAATAGTGAACTCATCTTTCAAAAATTAATAAATCATCCTAAATTTCCCTTCCGTTATTAACGGAAGTTTATATGAACAAATAAAAAAACCTTGAAGGGTAATTTGTGTCTCTTGTACCTTTACATATACAAAAACTGACTGCTTATAAAGCTGGGAAACCTATTGATGAAGTTAAGCGGGAATTCGGACTTACACACGTTGTAAAACTTGCCTCAAATGAAAATCCGTTGGGACTTTCCGACAATGTTTTGAAGGCAGTGACCAAAGGGCTGAACGAATCTCATAGATACCCGGATACTACCGGTTTTGAATTACAATCTTTACTGTCTGAACGGTTTAGGTTGAAAATTAAAAATGTCGTGTTAGGTGCTGGTAGTGAGGGAATAATGTCCAATATAATGAGAACATTTCTCTCTGATCCTGATGAAATCATCGCTGCGGAAAATTCATTTATCGGTTTCAAGGTGTTGGCAAACGCCAGTGGTATAAAAACAAATTGGATACCCATGAAGAATTACCGCTATGATCTTCATGCTATGGTAGATGCGGTTAACGAGCACACTAAAATTATCTATTTGGCAAATCCTGATAATCCGACGGGTACTTATTTTTCAATTGATGAATTTGATGAATTTATGGAACACATACCTCAACGTGTGTTGGTCATTCTGGACGAAGCATATTTTGAATACGCACAAAACATTCCAAACTATCCTGATTCGATGCATTATCGATATGATAACGTAATAACACTGCGGACTTTTTCAAAAGTGTATGGACTTGCTGGTTTTCGCGTAGGATACGGATTTGCGCACGAAGATCTCATCGGGAATTTACTTAAAGTAAAATTACCATTTGAACCATCCGTTCCAGCCCAGATAGCTGCTGTGGCAGCTCTAAACGATTCCTCTTACTTGGAGGAATCTATCGCTATGAATATAAAAGGGATGAAACAGTTAACGGATTATCTAGCATTGAGTGAAATTCAATTTATTCCATCGGTGGCAAATTTTGTTTCCATCGTTCTTCAGGATGCTGAAACTGCCACATCTATTACAGATACTCTGCTGGAAAGAGGAGTTATTGTCAGGAATTTATCAGGATTTGGATGGCCTGATTGCATTCGTGTTACCATAGGTACCGAAAATGAATTAGATTTTTTTATAGAGCATTTTGAGAAAATTCGAACCAATATAAAACTGGGAGTTTAAGTGGCAATTATTACAACAGAGTGGACGGGGACTGAATATTTTCCTATCAGTGAATTATCCCATGTGGAATTTTTTGTAGGAAATGCAAAACAGGCAGTCCATTTCTATCGATCTGCTTTTGGATTTCAACCAATAGCCTATTCCGGGCCAGAAACCGGAGTGACAGACAAAGTATCTTATGTACTAAAACAAAATAAAATTGTTTTTATTATTACAACGCCGTTAAAATCAATCCATCCTGCGTCAGATTGGTTAAAAAAACACGGTGATGGAGTATATGATATCGCGTTAAAATCTGAGAATGCAATGCAGGCATTTTTCTCGTGTATTGACCGAGGTGCAGAATCCGGTGGCACACGGGTTGATTATAAAGGTCCAAACGGGAAATATGTAAAATACAGTATAAAAGCCTATGGTGATACGATTCATTCGTTTATTCAGGCAAAGGATTACAATGGAATCTGGGCACCTGGATTTGAGTCTGTAAACCTGCCAGATATTTCTTTTGAAGCGCCCAATTTACTCACCATCGATCATATTGTTGGGAATGTGGAGATAAACCGCATGAACGATTGGAAAGAGTACTACGAACGAATATTTGGATTTACAAATTTCGTTGTCTTTGATGAAGATGATATTTCTACAAAATATTCTTCACTTAAAAGCCGGGTTATGCGATCCAAAAATTGGAAGGTAAAATTCCCGATTAACGAACCTGCGAAAGGACTAAAAAAGTCACAAATTCAGGAGTACTTGGATTTTAATGAAGGGGCTGGAGTCCAACATATCGCGTTGTTAACAGAAAATATTGTCGAAACCATCTCTGCACTAAGAAAAAACGGTGTTGAATTTCTACACGTGCCAGACACTTATTATGATGAACTCCCTTCAAGAGTTGGGGAGATAAAAGAAAATATCGATGATCTGAAACCTCTGAAAATATTAGTGGACCGAGACGAGGAAGGCTACTTACTTCAATTATTTTCAAAACCAGTTGAAGACCGCCCGACACTGTTTTTTGAGATCATACAAAGAAAAGGATCACGTGGTTTTGGTCAGGGGAATTTTCAGGCGCTATTTGAATCAATAGAAATAGAACAAGCCAGAAGAGGAAATCTGTAAACTAGCGATATAAGGGAAGATATGCCGTTCTATAGACAGCAAGGTAACATACCGCCGAAGAGACATACCGTTTTTCGATCCGAATCCAATAAGCTTTATTTTGAAGAATTGGTAAGTCGAGAGGGATTTAACAGTCTCTCTTCGAACATTTACCATCATCAAATGCCATCCGTACTCGTTGGAACAGAAGGATTTACTCCGGTTCAAACAAATTCTCATTCGCTCGGTCATGGGAATCAGCACATTTTTACGGCAAGGTTGAACTCTTCAGGTGATTGCATTTCCGCCAGAAGTCTTTTATTTTATAATGTTGACCTTTTGGTTCATAAGGCTCATGTGGACAGTTCAATGGAATTTCTGTACAGAAATGGGCATTTTGACGAATTGATCTACGTTCAATCTGGGAACGGATCACTTCTAACCAATTTCGGAAATCTGAAATTTTCTTCTGGTGATTATATTATCATTCCACGAGGTGTGATTTGGAAGATGGAAATTAACGAAAAAACCAAACTTCTTATTGTAGAATCGACAGGAGCAATCGAAACTCCATCTAAATATCGGAATCGATTTGGTCAATTGATGGAACACTCACCATACTGTGAACGCGATATTCGAACCCCTATCCTTGGAAATCCGATGAATGGACAGGGGGAATATGTGGTAAAAGTCAGATTGACAAATGGAATTCAGGATATGCTTTATGGAGCACATCCTTTTGATGTAGTCGGATGGGACGGCTATTATTATCCGTGGATCATCAATATTCGCGATTTTGAACCTGTTGTAGGGAGTATCCATCAGCCACCGCCAGTTCATCAGATGTTCCAGGCCGCAGGATTTGTTGTTTGCTCATTTGTCGATAGGTTATTTGATTTCCATCCCAACGCAATTCCAGCACCATACTATCATTCAAACGTGGATTCGGACGAATTAATTTTTTACTCAAAAGGTAATTTCATGAGTAGAAAGGGAATTGAAGAAGAATCCATGACATATCATCCGATGGGACTACCACATGGTCCTCAACCTGGAAAATACGAAGGGTCAATCGGTGTAAAATCCACCGAGGAACAAGCTGTGATGATTGATACTTTTAAACCATTACAATTAGCAGCGGATGTTGCGAGTATTTTAGATGAGACCTATCCTGATAGCTGGAATAGTAATTAGGTAATACCATATGTTGCCAATAATTTTTTTAAAGTAATAAACCAAAGACTAATCTGTGAAATCACATACCAATCTCACCATGAGAACCTTTGATCCTGATACACTCGACCTGCGAACAAACTACCATTTGATGATATCCGGAATTATCCCTCGACCCATTGCGCTTGTAACTACAGTTGATAAAATGGGGAAGGTTAATCTAGCGCCATTCTCATTTTATAATGGATTTGGATCAAATCCACCGATTGTAGGTTTCTCTCCGGCATTCAGCGGCAGAACCGGTAAAGCAAAAGATACATTGCTCAACATTCAGGAAACCAAAGAATTCACTATTTCAATGGTGTCCACACCCATGATGGATAAAATGGTGATCACATCCAAAGAATTTGAAAGAGGAATCGATGAATACGTTGAATCCGGGTTCTCTAAACGTGATTCAGAGGTTGTTCGTCCTCCCGGTGTAATGGAATCTCCATACATTTTAGAATGCAAACTTCAGGACATTATTGAACTGGGTGGGAAACCTGGAAGTGGAAATCTAATTTTGGGTCAAATTGTCCGCTTTCATGTTTCTGAATTGGCATTTGACAATGAGGATAGAATTTCACCTTACAAATTAGATGCGATTGGCAGGTTGGGGTTATCGTGGTATTCACGTGTAAAAAGTGGCATTTTTGAAGTTGATCAGAAACAGAGATTGGGATTTGAAAATCTCCCAGGATTCATCCTTAATAGTTCTGTTTTGACGGGTAGCCATCTTAATAAGCTTGCCAGTATTATTGAATTACCAGAGACAGATCAAGAATTTATGAAATCCATCTATGGCCAACTAGAAAATGAACTACATACACTTTGCAGAAAATACATCGACGAGAACGAAATGACAAAAGCATGGCAAGTCGTATATGTGCTGAGAGAAATGCATGAGTGAAATGATGTGGAATCCAAAAGAGGACCGGATACCCGATCTTCAAATATCAGATTTTTCACGAAGGATCTGTGAAAAATATAATATCCAATTGACGGATTATCAATCCTTGCATCGTTGGACAGTTGATCATATTTCTGAATTTTGGGAAATGATTTGGCAAGAAAACCATATTATCCACTCAAAACCTTATACACAGGTAGTTGACGACGAAACAAAAATGCCTGGTGCAAAATGGTTTTCAGGTGCATTATTAAACTTTGGTGAGAACCTTCTTCGCTTTAGAGATGATCAAATTGCGATCATATTTAAAGGAGAGGACAGGGTTGAGAGAAAAATCACTTACAAAGAACTTTATTTATCCGTTGCACAGGCAGCAAAAGCAATGCGTGAACTGGGTATCCAAAAAGGTGATAGAGTAGCTGGATTTCTACCCAATATCCCTGAAACAATTATCGCAATGCTGGCGACTACAAGTATAGGTGCCATTTGGTCATCCTCTTCACCGGATTTCGGAATTAATGGTGTTCTCGATAGGTTTACTCAAATTGAGCCAAAGATCATTTTTGCCGCGGATGGATATTTTTATAAGGGAAAAACTTTCGATACCCTTGAAAAATTAAAGTCAATCGTATCAAATCTTCCTTCAGTTCAAAAAGTGGTGATTATCCGTTATGTTAATCAGGGTGTCATCTCCAATATCTCCAAAACCCAGACATGGAACGATTTTGTCAATAATTCCGCTACAACAATTGAGTTTGAACAAGTTCCATTTGATCATCCGGTATACATCATGTATTCATCCGGTACCACCGGGAAGCCCAAAAGCATTGTTCATTCAGGTGGAGGAACGCTCCTACAGCATCTTAAGGAGTTACGTTTACATACCAATATCTCACGTCAGGATACCGTCTTTTATTTTACTACCTGCGGATGGATGATGTGGAACTGGCTGGTGTCTTCGTTGGCACTGGGAGCAACGATCGTGCTGTATGATGGAAATCCATTCTATCCGGATGCAACTGCCTTATTAAAGATGGCGGATGATTATCAAGTCACGGTATTTGGGTCGAGTGCAAAGTATATCTCCTCCCTGGAATCGGAAGGCGTAATTCCGAATAAAATTTATAAATATGACAGGTTGCGAGCCATATTATCTACAGGATCACCCTTATCAGAGGAAAGTTTTGATTTTGTCTATAACTTCTGGAAGCAGGATGTGGTATTAAGTTCGATTTCTGGAGGAACGGATATCGTCTCGTGCTTTGCACTCGGTAATCCTGCATTACCGGTACATCGAGGAGAACTGCAGTGCGTTGGTCTGGGTATGGATGTTCAAAGTCTAGATGAAGTTGGAAATCCATTGCAAAACCAAAAGGGCGAATTAGTTTGTAGTAAAGCCTTTCCGTCAATGCCGGTTTACTTTTGGAACGATCCAAATGGAGAAAAATTCCAAAATGCGTATTTCAAACCTTTCCCTGGTCGATGGTGTCATGGTGATTACATTTTGATTAATGAGCATGGGGGAGTCAAGATATTTGGACGATCAGATGCCACGTTGAATCCCGGTGGAGTAAGGATCGGAACCGCAGAAATTTACCGGGTTGTGGAAGGTATATCAGATATTGCAGATTCTGTTGTGGTGGGTCAATCCACGGGGGATGATGAACGAGTTTTACTCTTTGTTAAGTTAAATCCGGAAATAGTATTAAGCGATGATTTAAAACAAACGATACGAAGTATGATTCGAAAACAATGTAGCCCGAGGCACGTCCCTGAAGTAATTTATGAAGTTAAAGATATCCCATATACAATCAACGGGAAGAAGGTAGAAATCGCGATTAAAAGAATCCTTAACGGTATGGATGTTACAAACCGGGATGCATTAGTAAATCCCGATTCTTTAGAAGAATATCAGAGAATAAGAAATAATATTTGATGCAAAAAAAGGGCGGGATGACCGCCCTTTTCGATTTCATGACAAAAGATTAAAATCCAAACCATAGTGACGCAGAATAATTAAGTCCGTTAATATTATCAGGTGCCTCACCATCGATAACATTATTTGAGGGCATATTTTTCCAGTCATACTCATATGTTGCAAGATAGCTTACTGAACCACGCAAGCTCAACCAATCTTTAATTTTGTACATCAGGCCAATAGACGGCTGAATCGCCAAAAATGCTTGTTGGAAGTTAAAACTATCTACATTATCAAGATTGGGTTGGAAATCATCAAAACTTGGATTACCGCGAGTTTCAGTTATTTCCACTTCAGTGGCTCCACCACCAAACATCATTTCGCCTTCCAAAGAAAATGAGGAATCAAGTAACAATCTTTTGGCCAAGGTTGCTCCTCCAAATCCAGATGAAAATCGTAAATATCTTGATCCGTCTGGTACATCTATCCGTTGTTCCTGTGACATACCTGCTCCCATAGCCCCAAGGTACCAACCGTTTCCGATAGAGGCAGCGCCACGTCCACCAAACATCAATGCACCATCTGATGCGACTGGAGAAAAGCCAGCACTTGATAAGAAGCCATTCAATTTTCCAAAATCAAAATCAAACAAGAAAACTTCAAGCCCCCAACCACCTGAATCATATGGAGAACAACAACTCTCCATAGGCGTACATTTTCCTGTTGGTCCACAATTATTGTTCATCAACATCATTTCATGTGGAGCTGAAGGACAATTAAGTTGTGAGCCATCTTCAGAAATAAAAAACATATTCTTTCCATCCTTGCATTTAGAGCTGATGTCAAAGTCGTCAAACTGATTCCATTCAAAAAAGTCATCATCGTCATCGTCATTTAATTCTATGGTTCTTATATCTCCATCGTTAATAATAATAATCTTTTTTATGCCATCTTGAGAATCAAGTATATTCTCATCTGTATCGTCAATTAACACTTTAATTAGATTATCATTATCACCGGAAAGATCAAGTATTCCTGAAATCTTGGCAAGAACTTCCTCATCAATTTGACCCCGTAAAATATCTGATAGATCCAACATCTCTAATGATTGATCTCCGGTGAGTACCTTACTGATTACTTTTTTCTGAATACCTTCATCGGTTTCTGTGATAATCGTGATATTAATCACGTTCTCACCATCTACTTCTTCAATCTCAACTTGAAGTTGAACATCATCTTTCGATAGGTCAGCGATAATTCCCGGATAAGAATCGTCTACATGGATCATTTTTTTCTTCACGATTACTTTTTTTTCAGATTCTCCGCTGGTTTGTGCGATTAAACTGAATGAGATAAATATCATGAATACGAATGGTAATAATTTTCTCATGTAAATCCTTTCATGTTAACTTTGAGTAATTGGATTGCTACGATATTTGACTATCAACGAGTAACAACATTAAAGGCTCAAATTTTAAATTGTATAAAAAGTTCCTAATAATCGTTTTCACAAGTGGACTAATGCTAAACTTCCCGAGAAGTCAGGAAAATATCTATTTTATCCCTGGGTTAATAAATACTGGTGTGAATCATCTTGCCGTACTGGCAAACTCAGTGACGGGAATATCTCTCGGTGACGAGATAGGTATTTTCGATGAAAATGGATTAATGAATTTCAACAATTGCGACAATGAATTTGGTATGCTTCTGGTTGGTGCAGGTGTTTATAATGGCAACCAATTAGCGATCACTTCAGTTGGATCAGTGGATAACTGCCAACTGGATGGAATTCAAATCCCAGGTTATGTTGATGAGAACAAAATATTGGCGCGAATTTGGAATGCCTTCACTAATACCGAGTATCCCGTTCATTTGTTAATTGGTACAGGTGAAGGTGTCTTTGGTGAATTATTTACAGTTATAGAGGATATCCAATACTTTACGCCACCCTGGAGCGAATACGATTCGGAGACTTCCATGACTATTCAGGTAATGTCAGCAGAGATACAGGGTTTTCTACCGGATGTGGGTGATGAAATTGCTGTTTTTGATGGAGATATCTGTGTTGGGAGTTTGAAGTATTCTTTAGGATGGGAGTCAGAATTGACGTTCATGGCTGGTCAAGGCACAACAGATATTGATGGCTTCATTGCTGGTCATTCTATGAGTTTTAAAATATGGGATGCTACGGACGCATTTGAAGAAAATTTGTTTTCACTAGAATTATCTGGTGATCAGGTATTCACTGCTGGCGGTTTTACGCAAATTTCAATCATCGGACTGTCAGCCGAAATACATCCTGTCTATCCAACAGAATTTTCAATTTTAAACACTTATCCCACACCATTTAATTCCAGGGTTAAAGTTGAATACGGAATTAGTCAGATTACAAACCTCAAAATACAAGTATATGACATATTGGGAAAAAAAATCTTAACGCTTTTTGATAGCGTAAAACCAGCGGGGTATCACACCGTATCATGGGCTCCACATCAAATTTCATCCGGAGTGTATTATATTCATTTTCAAACAGAATTTACAACAAAATCGATCCCAGTGGTTTATTTGAAGTGAACAGTAATCACATTCAAATATTTTTTTAATAATCAGATCAAATAACATTAATTCATTCATTCTCTCAATACTAATTGTTACAACTTTAAAAAACCAATATTTCATCTCTTTATCCTAATATTATCGATAATATCAAGGATTATTCACAATGATAAACTCGAAATTTGTACTCATAATTATTTTGTTAACCGGATTATTTGCTAAAATATCAGATCGATTTGAAATTGAGCAGGTAAATCCCACTACTTCAAAAGTTACTTTTACTCAGGAATCACTCCAATACAACTCGATAGATGAGTATCAGGAAATTAAATCATCATCCCTTTCCACCACTCATGATGCAGGGATGCCTGAACTACCTGTTCATAATTTTCTTTTCGAGATAGATCCGAATTCAGAAGTTCAAGTCAGCTATACGATTCACAAATCGCACATAGAATCGGATAAACGCATTCGACCTTATCAATCTGTTATCCTTGGACAATCTATTGATGAACGTTCAGATGTGAGTGCGAACGATGCCTTTTATGCTTCGATGAACATTTATCCACTTGAAAATCTGATGGTTTCAGAACCACAGATTATGAGGGACATCCATGTGGTTTCAGTGAGTTTAATCCCTTTTATCTATTCCCCTCACGATGAAACACTGGAAGTCTTTGATGAAGTTGAGATACTTATAACAACTATCCCTGCAAAAAATGATGATTCTCTGACTCGTTCCACGAAATTATCAAAAAGTTTTAAGTCAGTTTATCTAAATTCTGTACTCAACTTTAACGAAACCAGAGAAGAAATTGACACTCCAATAATACTCTACATTTGCGGTGGCAATTCCATGAATTCGCCTTATTTACAATCATTATTTAGTTGGCGGCATCAACGAGGATACATTGTAAATACAGTACCAACATCAATCACTGGAACCAGTTCGAGTGCGATTAAAAATTATATTCAAGGTCAATATAATAATCTTGATACGCGTCCCGATTTTGTCTGTTTGGTAGGTGATGCTGGAGGGACTTACAATATCCCAACATATACTGAAAATTATTCAGGTTACAATGGTGAGGGAGACCATCCATATACTCAGCTAAGCGGGAATGATTTATTGTCTGATGTTTTCCTGGGCAGATTACCCGTTCGATCCACAACAGACATTGGAGTGGTTGTTAATAAAATTATTAATTATGAAAAGGGATACGACCTCAGCTCTAACTGGACAGAAAAAGCAGCTTTGATCGGAGACCCCAGTTCTTCCGGAATATCTTGTGCAATTACAAAGGAATATGTAGCGGATATCATGGAAGAATATGGGATGGAAGATATTCGAATGAAAACATCTGGAGGGAGTTACAGCTCCTGGATGCAATCCCAGTTAAACGAAGGGGTTTTATACTTTAATTACCGTGGATATTATGGTGTCAGCGGATTTGGTTCAGGAAACATTAACAATGCAAACAATGGATTTAAACTACCCTTTGCTACGATAATCACTTGCGGTACTGGTTCATTTTCCAGCGAAAACGTTGCCCTTTCGGAAAAGTTTATGGTAGCAGGAACTGTCAGCAACCCTAAAGGAGGGATCGCAGCTATTGGTACTGCCACACTGGGGACGCATACTCTTTTCAATAACATTGTAGACATGGGTGTTTATCAGGGATTATTTGTCGAAGGTAATGAGACAGCAGGTGAAGCGTTAGTATCGGGTAAATTTTATTTGTATGCAAATTATCCATCGAATCCAAGCAACTTCGTCAGCATTTTTTCATACTGGAATAATTTGATGGGGGATCCTTCAACGCATTTGTGGACGGATACGCCTGATGATTTATCAGTAACCCACCCTGGAACCCTCAATTGGGGAGAAAATCTGATAAACGTCTTGGTGGAAACATCTAACGGTGAGCCAGTCCACAATGCCCGTGTGACCCTACTTAAGGGATCAGACGAAATATTCAGTAATTCATTTACAGACGAATTCGGTTTCATCCAGATACCAGTTGAATTTGGATCCGGTGGCGAGATCAGTCTTACGGTGACAAAGCGAAATGTGGTTCCCTACATCGGAACCATTCTTATCCCACTTTCAGGTCCTGCGTTAACCTTAAATGCTCAAGAAATTGCCATCATTGATGATGGAACTTTAGGCACATCCGGGAATGGTGATTCTATAGTGAACCCGGGAGAATCATTTGTTGTCAGGCTACCATTATACAATACCGGCACTGAGACTATCACAGATTTAGACTGTCAGTTATCATTTCAGTCAGAATTGATCACATTCGTAAGTGGGGATGTGATTATTCCAAATATACCGGGTGATAATCACATGGGATTTGCAGATTATTTTTGTGATATCTCGACTTCTGCAATTGACCATGAAGTGTTGGATGGATTTTTGACAATTAGCACAAGTCTACAGGGATCTTGGCAGTACAGTGTTCCTTTAAATGTAGCGGGAGCGAATCTCATTATCAATGACATCCTTGTAACAGATAATGAATCTGGGTTACTGACTCCCGGACAAACTGACACTCTATGGATTGCACTGGAAAATATAGGCTCTATCCCATTGATAAATGTTTCTGCATCATTGAATGTGGATGGAGATATGCTCATTCCAATAGAAAACGACATGTATTGGGAGTACATTGCAGCAGGAGATACCGAATTCTCGTTAAATCCATTAATTGTAGAAGTCAGCGATGACCTAATTAACGGTTCTGTATTGAATTTAAATATTTCAATTAGCTCAGATAATGGATATGATCGATCAAAGAATTTCCAAATGATTGCCGGTGTTCAAAGTGTTAACGATCCCCTTGGACCCGATGAATATGGTTATTATATCTACGATTCCGGTGATACTGGATATGATTTGGCACCTGTTTATAACTGGATCGAAATTGATTCAGACCTGGGTGGCTCTGGGACACAGTTGTCCATTAACGATAGTGGGAATAATAATGATGATTCACAAGTTATAAACCTGCCATTTAATTTCAGGTTTTATGGTTTAGATTATACTCAGATTACCGTCTGCTCTAATGGCTGGATAGCGTTAGGCTCTTCACCGATGGAGAGTTTTAGGAACTATACGATCCCCGGAGCTGGAGGTCCGTCACCCATGATCGCCGTATTTTGGGATGATTTGAAAACTACAGGTGGAGGTGAGATCTACAGCTATTATGATGCCATTCAAGATGCATTTATTATTGAGTGGTCTGCAGTAGAAACATATCAACACGAATCAACAGAATCCTTCCAGGCAATATTATATAACAACATGGCACCTCCTAATGGTGACAATGAAATAAAATTACAGTACAAGGATTTCAACAATACAACCAACGGAATTTACGGGACAACTCATGGCGATTATTGTACAATCGGGACAGAAGATCACACCGCAAATGTGGGATTACAGTATACGTTTAACAATCAATATTCATTACCCGCCATGCAGTTATCAGACGAAACTGCTCTGTTTATCACAACCCGATATGAACCAATTCCCTCAGCAGAGATTACCCTTAATCCATCAGAAATTTATTTTGAAGTGAACCTCGATCAAACAGCTGAAGATTATATGACAATCACCAACAGCGGTGAGCCTGGATCGACACTTTTTTATGCAGCCGAATTACTGCCTATGCTTTACCCTGGAGGGGCGCAAGATAACTTTGGGCATTATTGGTCTGATTCTGCGATTGATCCCTCTGTTGAATATAATTGGATTGATATCAGCAACAACAATTCGATTGTTGAATTCACCCATAATGATGAAAGTTCTAATCCGGTAGTAATTGGTTTTGACTTTCCATTTTATGGAGAAATATATTCTCAATGTATTATCAGTCCAAATGGCTGGATTGGTTTTGGTGAGGATAACGTGGCATGGCAAAACGAATCGATACCATCAGAAAATGCGCCAAGGCCAGCAATATTTCCATTTTGGGATGATCTAAATCCCATTAATGATGATAACAGTTCAGATATGGAAGGTAATGTTTATTACCAAAACTTGGGCGAGTATTTTGTCGTTTGGTTTGATCATGTCGCTCATTGGAATGGAGAAATTCAAGGGAATTACAATTTCCAGACTGTTTTGTATCCATCAGGAGAAATCTGGTTTAATTACAGCGATCTGGAAGGGACAATCAATAGGACGACCATCGGTATTCAGAATGGAGATGGTACTGACGGCATCCAAATTGTTGTGGATGACGATTATGTGCAAGAGAGCCTTTCAACCTTCATAAAGCCATCGCCAACCTGGGTAGAACTATACACCGCTACCGGCGATTTATACGGGAACCTTTTGGATTCTGAATCCGAAACTATTACAGTAATGGTTGATTCTGAAGGTCTATTTGCAGGTATGTATTCTTCGTTTTTTAAATTATCTACCAACATCGAACAACCTTTGATTATTCCAATCGATCTGGTTGTAACAGACTCTATGACTGGTGATGGTGATTTGAACCAGGATAGCGTGATCAATGTGGTAGATATTGTCATCATGGTTAATATTATTATTGGTGAGATTATTCCGGATGAAATCCAATCCTGGGCAGGGGACTTGAATGGGGATGGCTTGATTGACGTACTGGATATTGTAGATATTATAGCAATAATATTGGAACAATAACCTAAAGGTTTCCCAAATTTACTTTTAATAAAAGTACAAGAAACAGCTAATTAATTTTGAAATAATGGAAAATAATGCGATTATTAAATTGGATATCAATTTTATTGCTATCGGTTACAGTGTTGATTGGTGGTGATAAGAATCTTCCCGGCATGAAGTTGAAAGATCTTTCCAACAACCGGGTAGAGATGGGACAATATTATGCTGATACACCTATCCTGATCAACTTCTGGACTCTGGCATGTGATCCTTGCAAAAAAGAGATGAAGTATTTGAACGAGTTCAACGAGAAATATTCAGATATGGGATTTCAAGTAATTAGTGTAAATATGGACAATCCTCGAAGTATGTCTAAAGTTAAAGCATACGTTAAATCGCAAAAATATACTTTCACCGTATTATCGGATCCAAAATCCGAAATGTTTCGAAAAACTGGTGGAAAAGTGATGCCCTATATTTTGATGGTTAACACTGATGGTACCATTTATAAACGCCACATTGGATTTACTTTGGGTGATGAGAAAGATATTGAAGCCGATATCTTGAATCTGATTGCCAATAATACGAAGGAAACAGATGAGAAAAAGTAGCCTTATCATTTTGATTGTCTCCTGCTTATTTTCGCAAGTAGACATGAATTTCTCCCTTGAAACCAAATATGGCGACGGATATCAAATCACTAGTTTGGGTTCAGCAACACCAGATACTTCAGATTACAGATACTTCGAAAATATCCTTGATATCAACACAATCTATCAAAATAATCTGTACATGTTTCTGCAATTGGAGTACAGCGATCCCCCTATTTATGGAATTAACCTCGATGGTGTGAACGCATTTTATCTTGAGTATAATCAGGATAAATTGAACATGAAAGCCGGTGACCTGTACACCATGTACGGACGAGGAATGTCGTTTCGCACATTCCAGGATCAAAATATTGATTTTGACAACAGTCTTAAGGGCCTTGAGTTAAACTATGATATCCATGATCGAATCAGATTATTTGCATTGCTGGGGCAGGGAACGTATTACTATCGTGGAAATCCTGCAGTGGTCGTTCCTGATCGTTCTTTAAATAATAATGCAATACTGTTTGGTACTGAATTCTTTACAGATAATTTTGGAGATTTTACAATATTCTATTTTGAAAACGACCAGGAATTATCAGAAAATCTTATCTTCAGTTATGAAGGAGAGATATCTGATAACCGATTATCGCGCGAACTGTTTTCAAGAATATCATATCAGGATGTCCGGGAAGACACCGTTAAATTTTATAACCGTACCATGGGTTGGAATAAATCTTTTAAATGGATTGATATCTATCTGGAAAAAGCCTGGAACAACTATACTAAAATTCTGGGTGAGAGGGTGGACGGTTCCATGTTTTATGCCGCTTTAAGCACAGATATTTTTGACACAGGGATTTCTTATGAGTATAAAAATTATGACATGCCCTATTTTATCCAATCTTTATCAAATCCACCTACTGTTTCCAGAGAACCTTCATCCGTACTTGCTTCAAGGAACAGTCATCAGCTCAGCTTTGGCGATGAGATTGGCCATCAAATTGAAGTAAATAGGGAATTCCTCTTCGGTAGCCATCTGTTAGCTAATCTGTCATTATCGAATCGACACAAAGGATTCCTTACAGAAGAGTACACATCATTTTCTCTATCTGAATCAGGAAGTGTAGTCGGTGGCCAATGGCAAGTTGATGATACTGCCGTTTTATCGACTGAAAAACCATCGTTTATGGATATATTATCGTTTTCAGGGGATGATGATGTCAAATCGCATTATCCCTACAGGCAATTTTATGTGGAATTATCAGGATGGCAATTTGACGACAACCTTTACTACAAAATAGGAGCCGATCAATATGATGAAATCACAAAATACCACGATCAGATAAATTATATGTTCCCGAATGACGATGGTCTCTATGATTACTTTGCTGATTATTATTTTGATTATTTTTGGGGAATATGGAATCAAAATTATTTACCTGAATCGGGTATAGACTCGGTCTTTGCACATATGATCTTTGAGTCTACCTATGGTGCACAGGTTGACACCATGATCATCTCAAGTACAGATGTTTCATTTGCTATGATATCTCCACAACTGGGTACCCTGCCATTATCTGAAAAAAATTATGAAAAAGTTTCTGCATTTACGATTCCTTCTCAAATTGCGTTCGATATCGATGGTATTGGTGCGTTCACGGTTTATGTGGAAAAACAGTGGAAAAAAATTGCTATAAATCGAGACATATTATTTCCAAATGGAGAAGTTGACAACAGCCTCTCACAAAGGGAAACCTATAACTTGAATTACTACTCTTTATCTTATAGACATCCTTGGGATCTGTCCGTTACTCTATTCTATGAAACTGAAAGTTATAAAAGGAAATTGGGGGGAGTAAATAATGCAAATCATGACTACGACTGGCTCGGTGTGGACTTATCCTGCGATATAAATGATAATAGCCAATTATCTTTATTTTTCGGATCTCAAAAAGGGGGGAGAGTATGTGCCAATGGAATCTGTGCAGATCTTCCTGGGTTTGAAGACGGAATTAAAATTACATTTAGAAGCATTTTCTAAAGTTATTTATTGTTACAAATTTATAACACTTAAATTTGTAATAGTCATAGACATAGTCATAAAATCACACTTAATTTTTAACAAAATTATAGCTTTAAACTCATAAATTGGAGAGAAATATGAAGCATCTATTTATTATATTATCAACATTCGCTATGGCATTTGCCCAGGTTTATGATATTGGTGACACAATTAGTGAGACACACCAAAATGTGGCATTCGATGTTTGCTATGGAGATTATGGTTCTGATACATTTCATTTTTCAGACTTGAATGGAGCCTTAAACGGCGGAAATTATTTTATCACCTTTGTAGATATGTCGGCCACATGGTGAGGCACATGTTATAGTCTCATCGGTACGATGGACGATCATCATGAGCTTTGGGCAGACAATCCAAATGTTTTCTTTTTTACCGCATTAGCAGATTTGGGTCAACCGTATTCTTGTGAACAGTGGGGCAACTCTGGGACTGTTGGAATTCCAGTCATCATTGAAGATCCCGGCACAGTTTTCGACTGGCTTCACGATTCTTTCAACGCATATCCGACCTATGCCGTCCTTGACCAATATCTAACAATTATCGCAGAACCTTGGCCGTACGGAGCGACCAACACACTTATACAGAGTTTATTGGATGACTGTTATGAATGTACTTCCTCCACTGATAACGACGATGATGGAATATTAAATGAATTTGATAATTGTCCAGACGATTATAATCCTGGTCAGGAAGATAATGACAGTGATGGTATGGGTGATGAATGCGACTCATGTTTCAATATGCCAGGCGACTTAAATGACGACGGATCTCTTAATATTCTTGACATCGTCAGAGTGGTTAGTATAATTCTCAACTCAAATCCATTTACTGATTGTGAATTAGTTGATGCAGATTTTTCAGGTGATGGACTTGTAAATGTTCTGGATGTTATACAGATTATAAATGCAATCATCAATCCCGGACGCGTTCAATATGACGAGACTTCTGGAAATGCAACTGTATCATTTGCATCTGTTGGAGACGATTTGACTGTTCATATCAATTCTGATATTCAATTTTGTGGTATTCAGCTGGATATTATATCAGATGAAGATTTGGCTTATAATCTTATATCTGATCCAAATCTAAATTTAGAATGGCATAATAATAACGGAATCAGCAGAGCGATCTCTTATTCCTTTAATAACGTAGAATTTCATAATTCTGAAGCTGAAATAACTATTGTTGACGGAGGTGGAATCGATTTGTCAGATGTCTCACTTTTAGTGGGCGATATGCAAGGGATGGAAATAAAGGTTACAAGGATTGACGGAAGTCCAGCCTCGTTTACATCGCCAACCGATTTTAATTTGGATGAAATATATCCAAATCCATTTAATCCGGCTACGTCAATTTCATTTTCTTTGTCATCTGCTATGAACATTGAAGTTTCTGTCTACAATACTGTTGGTCAAAAAGTGGATGTCATAACTGATGGAATGCACGATGCAGGAAATTATAAATTCACATGGGATGCAACCAACCATCCTTCAGGGATATATTTTATAAAATTGTCATCTCACAATCAGGTTGAGATTGCCAAGGGTCTTTTAATCAAATAAATAAGGATAATCAATGAAAGTCAAATTAATCACGCTATTCCTATCGATGATAACAATGGTATTTGCCATCTATAACGTTGGGAATACAATGACTGTTTCTGATCAACAGATGTCATTTGATATTTGTTATGGTTCAACCGATTCTGAATTAAGCTTTGCAGATTATAATGGTGATTTGAACGGCGGTACTTATTATGTAACATGGGTTGAGATGTCTGCCTCATGGTGTTCACCTTGTTATAATGCGATTCCAATTATTGATGGTGCTACCGAATATTGGGAAGGTGAAGACGAGAGAGTCGCCATGTTTACTGTACTAGATGATATCGGTCAACCATATTCATGCAACCAATGGGGGGCAGCTGGTATCAATGGGCTTCCAGTAATAATAGACGATGGTGGTGGTTATACGGTATTTAATTGGTTAAATACGGGAAATGCATTTCCATCAAACACATTCATTGATCATACAATGACAATTCACGCCAAAGTAAACAACGTAGGCTTATATTTGATTAACCTTCGTATCAATGAAATGCTGGACATGTTGGATGCCTGTGAGACCTGTACTAGTACTGACAATGATGAAGATGGGATATTGAACGATGATGATAATTGTCCCGGGGATTATAATCCTGACCAGATAGACACTGATGCTGATGGTTTAGGAGATGCATGCGATGATTGCAATAACATGGCAGGCGATATCAATGATGATAACTCAATCAATATTCTGGATATCGTTTCAATTGTAAGTATTATTTTAAACACAGATGATGGATTCACTCCTTGCGCGCTAGCTGATGCTGATTTTTCTGCTGATGGAACTATCAATGTACTTGATGTTATTCAAGTAATTAACTACATTATAAATGGAAATGCCCGTATTAATGACTTTGCAGCAGGTACATCAACTGTACATTTCTTTACAGAAGGAAATGATATGAGAATCACTATGGAATCTACTGTCAACATTTACGGTGTGGAAATGGCTATCATCTCTGACACTGCAATTAACTTTCTTCTAAAAGACAACAGTCATATTAATATCACCGATTTACAGCATGATGGCATTGCTCGTATGGTCGCTTATTCAGACTTTAATAACCCATTTGATAGTAAAAAAGTTGAATTTCTTATTGAAAACGGAAGCAATATCTCTCCTGAAGATATTCAAATTGTTGTAGGTGATGGAATTGGTAACGAAATTCAATTGATAAAATCTACAGATATGTCTGTTTACGAAGCCGGCCCATATCGGTTTGAATTGAATAAGGTTTATCCAAATCCGTTCAATCCATCTACAGAAATTCAATTTACAATACCTCAGGATGGTTATGTAAAACTGTCTGTGTATAATATCCGTGGACAGGAAGTAGATGTGGTATTTGAAGGGCATCAAAACCCCGGTGAGCATAGCTACACTTGGAATCCTTCCAATAACGTAACGTCCGGTGTCTATTATATTCGATTGACATCAGGGAATATGGTGGAAACCGTTAAGGCTGCATATTTGAAGTAACGTTTAGCGTTAATTATTTGCATAAAAGGGGATGCAATTGCGTCCCCTTTTATATTTTATGCAACAGACTCCAATTCCTAAATTACTTTGCTTTACGAATGACAATTTATTGGGGAATCGTTCAACGGTAGGACAGCGGACTCTGACTCCGTCAATCTAGGTTCAAATCCTAGTTCCCCAGCAACAGTTCGAATTAGGTTCTTAAGTTATTGAATCGTTGAATTGCACCGATGTTTTTTTACAGAATACTTACGATATATCTTGGCGCATTCGTCTAGTGGTTAGGACGCTGGCCTCTCACGTCGGTAACAGGGGTTCAATTCCCCTATGCGCTACCATATCATATTGCACCCGTGGCTCAATTGGATAGAGCACTTGAC
>JABMOW010000019.1 GCA_013204025.1 Fidelibacterota bacterium
AGAGATCTCCACACCAGTGTCAGTGACATTGGAAATCCAGGCTGTTACATCTGCACGGGTACCACCAACAGCATCCCAGTTAAGTGTGATCATACCATCACCACCTTCTGCCATCAAATTGGCTGGAGCGTCAATCAAAGTTTCGTATTCACAGCTACCATCGTCGAGCGTGGCATCTGGATCAAAATTGATAGCAGTGTCATCAGTACAACCGTAACAAAAATCTGCTGTTAAATCAGTGCTACCTTCAACACATCCACATTCATTGTTATAGGCAGTACCAAAACATTCACTGTTACAATCCATGTCTGCATTATCATTAGCGGGATCATCATCACATACACCACAATCATCTAAATAATTTGGTCCACCGGGTACACCCGCACAATCTTCAGGTTCGGTATCGGGGTAACACGCACTGGCATCTGATGTTAATGGTGCACCATTTGCCCCGGACATTGTGACACCACTGTAGCACATCTGTGCATCTGGATCGACCAAACCATTTATCGACAAGTTGGTCAATACACCTTCCCCTGCTGGGACGGAACCTCCGCCCATAGAAAAGCCAAGCACCAATCCACTTGAATTAATGGATGTAAAAAATCCGTTCGCAGCTGCAGTTCCACCTGTTGCGCTCATGAGATCAATATTAGTTACAGTAAACTGGAATCCATATACAGGTTGAGAGTTTTGCATATAAACTTCTACAGTTCCAGCATCTACATCGACACTTCCAAAAGTTAATATCACGTCTTGACCAAAAGACAAAGATCCAATCGTCAATAAGATGATAAAAAATGATTGTCTAAGTAAATTCATAGGAGACCTCCCTAGTTGGTTATTGATTTTGTCTGAATTTTATAATTTGAAGCTAATTTTTTCATGTATTTCTTGCAGATTAAACTATTAATTAAATTTTGCTACAAGGGCTGAAAATTACAACTTCATCCATATCCGAAGGCGTTTTTTTTGTTTCAGGATGTTATCATTTAGGGATGGTAACGGTGTGTTTTATTAGCAGTATCCAATCTAAACCATGGGTGAAAAAAGGGATGCTAAATTTATATGAATATTTTTGATTAATATGGAAACTGACTAACAATCAGCTATAATTCAATTTTACCTGAATTATAGCTGATTGTTAGGACAGATGATTAGTCATGCTCCAAAGTGGCATTCATTTAGTAGTATAAAAGTATTTGGGAAATTACTTAAAGACTAAAATTTAATTTCCCGGGATTGAATTTGATTTCAGCACGAATATAATCTTTCCAACATGCCGAACCCAGTTTAATATCTGAATCCCAATTCATATAAAGAGGAAGGTAAATTGAAACCAAACCTCCGAGATCGACGGATACACCTGTTGAAAATAATTGCTTGTAAGATTTACCATCAGAATTGATAAATGCCACGTCGGGTTTCATGTAGTCAAAAAACAAACTGGATATCGATGAAAAACCTGAAATATTTATGCCCAATCCTACAGCATTAGCATAATTGAGGGATGAATTTGATATCGGAGCAATTCTCATTGCTGTACCCTTGCTCATCACTTGGTCAGTCAGCATAATCAAAGATCCGCTTGCAGATCGGTTCCACACCCAATTTTCAAAATCAGGGTCCGCTGATCCTATAAATCTTGAGGAATACTGGGTGAGTTCATCTGATTGAGTACTAATAAATGAAAATTCGCTATCAATTTTTAATTTTTTTAAAGGTCGATATGCAGCTGATATCGATCCATTAATGGCCCCGTATTGATCGGATCCATTACTAGCCATATGGTAATTGACGTTCAATTTCCCGGAAAGGATAGGTGAGTATTTCCGATAATATTCAGCGCCTGTTTTCACTGATAATACAGGCTCATCTACGTTCCAGATACCCGAATTAAAAATGTCTTTTTCTTCGAAATGGTGATAATATCCATCTAAAAACAACCTGATGTACGGATCTCTGTATATTGGTTTTCGAAGGTACGATTCATTCCCAAAACCAATGGTGTTTCTCCCTTGGTTTCGAATAATAGATACGTATGTTCCAATTTCGTCAAAACCAAACTTACGATACAATGTCTGTTTGACTCCGGCACGACCAATTAATTCATCATTCTTAAAATCCCATTGAGGTGAAATTGAGTAAGAATATGTTTCGTATGGAATTTTTCCTCGGTACAGAAAAATCCCAAATGAAGAATTATAGTTGTTAATTGTGCCCATTGGTAGAAGATTACCCAAGTATTTTTTTGAATAATCCGGTTGATCAAAGATAACAGGTGCTTGGATTCCGTGTTTTTTTGAATAATTGTTGGAGGGCACCAGATCAGGCAAATATTCATCCGGGTCCAGTGCAACCGATGATGTACCTGTAGGAAGCAGGATCGTTTTGTCACCGGTAAATCCGGGAATCCAATCCCGGGATATTTCATCTCCATTTCCATCGTAAAAAGCGATTTCCAAAGGTGCCATGAGTTCACCGGAATTTACAATTTCTACCTCGCCGGCTGATACTCCGGTAATACCATATTCAACGAATTTGGTGGAATTAAAGACATCATCCAGATACCAAGATAAATCTTCATCTACGTGCTGGTGAAAGATGGTTACAAAATCTTCCGGTTGCGGATGTTTGAATTTCCAGGTCTCATAAAAATCCTGCATCGTTTCGGTCATTTTTTCTTCACCGAGATAGTGTTTCATAAAGTACGTATAAATACCCGTCTTCGAGTAAATGATGGAGCCGTAATTTCCTGAATAAAATTCGGTGGATGGGAGTTCGATAGGTTGATCATCTCGCGTGAATGTTCTTTGCTGATAGCCCAAATAACCACCTAACCAACGCATAGAGGCATTTCGTAAGATTACCTTGTGAAAAACATCAGGCATAACTTTCATCGGTGCGTTTACGTCGTATTTTTTCTCCCAATACCAGAAGTTTGTAAATTCATTCAGTCCTTCGTCCATCCATGCATGATCGCGTTCATCGTTCCCCAGTATCCCGTAAAACCAGTTATGCCCTACTTCGTGCATGATCACCATTTCCAATACATCCTTTGATGGCATTTTTGATATGATGGTAATGTTGGGATATTCCATTCCACCACCTGCAGACATGTCGCCATCTACAGCGGAGATGTGATCATAGGGATAATCTCCATAAAATTTGCTATACCAGTATCCCGCATCGTGAATGTATTCAATTGATTTCTTCCACAATTCGGCATTCTTGGGCAGGTACATGCTCCACAGAGTTACTTCACGACCTGAATATGGAAGTTCGAGCATCCCTTTCTGAACAATGTAATTTTTATCCGCGAACCAGGCAAAATCGTGCACATCACTTTGGTGAAAATGGAGGGTTTTATATTTTTGTGTGTCATCTGAATCTGTATCTTTTTTCTCCTTTTCCTTTTTCTCAATCTTTTTCAATTCCTTAACTCGTTTTTTAAGGATTTTTTTATCCATAGTTCTGAATTCTTCCCCCGTTGCAGAAAGTGAATCCAACCAGGCATATTCATCTTCACCATTCACCATGGTTCCGGTAGCCATCAAAACATATTTTTCGGGTAGAGTAATCTTCACATCGAAGGCTCCGAATTCGGAGTAAAATTCGCCCATATTCAGATAAGGCATCGGGTGCCATCCCTCTTTGTCATACACTGCAGGTTTGGGATACCATTGAGTAATTTCGTAATGTTTCCCCGAATGCCCGAGTCGAGAAAATACTTTGGGGAGTTTTACTTTAAACGGAGTGTCAATGGATACCTTCCGACCAGGTGCCAGAGGTTGGGGAAGTACGACTTTTACCACGTCAATCCATTCAGGATGAGCAATAATTTCTAAAGTTTCTCCATTGATGGAAAAATTTAAACTGTCGATAAATCCTCTATCTTTTTCCTCTGAAAAATAAAATCGTGTGCTGCCCGTTTCCCACATCTGTTTAGCGAAGGCTGTATTATTATCCTTATATGCGTTTGGCCACAGGTGTATCCAGATAAAGTCTAATGTATCCGGTGAGTTGTTTGTGTACACCATATTCTCTTGTCCACGTAAAATGTGCTTGTCATCATCCAGTTTTACGTCAATATCGTAATTCACATGTTGTTGAAAATATCCCGGGCTCAACGGACCGGAAAACATCCAGGTAACAAATAATACAATGGTTAGTAATCGTTTCAATGTTTCACTCCTTAACTTTTTTTATTCCGGAAATGGAAGAAAATAATGATTGGATATAGGTACAGTTACTGCGATGAATCATTCTAAAACTTTTTTCAGAAATCTACCCGTATAGGAATTTTCAACCTGACAGATCATTTCAGGTGTCCCCTGTGCGACGATGCTACCTCCGGCAAATCCGCCCTCAGGTCCCAGGTCAACTATCCAATCTGCGGTCTTTATAACATCCATATTATGCTCAATCACAACGACCGTATTTCCTTTATCCACAAGGCTATGTAGTACTGTCAACAGCATGTTTACGTCAGCGAAATGCAAACCTGTTGTGGGTTCGTCCAAGATATAAATGGTCCTTCCCGTCCCTACTTTTGATAACTCTGCGGATAGTTTCACGCGCTGTGACTCCCCACCGGATAATGTGGTTGCCTGCTGACCCAAATTTATATACCCTAATCCCACTTCAAATAAGGTTTGCAGCTTTCTGGAAATTCCAGTATGGTTTTTAAAAAATTCCAGAGCCTCTTCAATAGTCATGGCCAACACATCGGCAATCGACTTTCCTCTGAAGGTAATTTCAAGGGTTTCACGGTTGTAGCGTTTTCCTTTGCAATCGTCACATTGGATGTACATATCCGCCAAAAAGTGCATCTCAATTTTAATGAGTCCTACGCCTTCGCAGGTTTCGCAACGACCGCCTTTTACATTAAAAGAAAACCGTCCAGGTTTATATCCTCGGATCATCGCCTCAGGTAACTGACAAAATAGATCGCGGATATGAGTAAATAATCCTGTGTATGTGGCTGGATTCGACCTTGGCGTCTTCCCGATGGGAGACTGATCGATATTGACGACTTTGTCCAAATGAAGCATACCTTTGATTTCCAGAAAACTCAACGGTTTTTTAAACGATGTGTAAAATTCACGAGACAGTATAGGATAAAGTGTATGATTTATTAGAGACGATTTCCCAGAGCCTGATACACCGGTTATACATACAAATTTTCCAAGTGGAACATTGAGGTCCACTTCTTTTAAGTTATGTCCACGGGCTCCGTTTAATTGTAAAATCTTGCCATTCCCACGACGACGATTGTGTTTAAATTCAATCTTTTTAGAACCACTCATATACTGTCCGGTGATTGAATTAGGATTGCTGATAATGGAATCTATTGGTCCTTCAGCCACCAATTCACCACCGTGTATTCCGGCACCCGGACCCAAATCCAAAACCCAGTCTGCAGAACGGATGGTCTCTTCGTCGTGTTCTACGACTATGACGGTATTCCCCAGATCGCGCAAATGATTGAGGGTCTTGATCAATCGGGCATTGTCCCTCTGGTGCAAACCGATTGAAGGTTCATCCAACACATACAGGACACCCATGAGCTGTGAGCCAATCTGCGTTGCCAAGCGGATTCGTTGCGCCTCACCTCCCGATAGTGTCCCTGCTGATCGATTCAATGTCAGATAATCCAGCCCCACATTGACCAGAAAATATAGTCGCGATTTGATTTCCTTGATAATTTGCTCGGAGATTATCGATTGTTTTTCTGTCAGAGATATTTCTTCAAAATATCGGAATACCGAACCAATTGTACCTTCGGTAAGATCATGAATATTTTTTTCGCCCACATGAACCGCCAGCGTGGATCGTTTCAATCGAGCACCGTGACAGGATGGGCAAGGCTGCATAGCCATATATTTTTCGATCCATTCCCGCATCTGTGAAGATTTAGTCTGGGAATACCGTCGTTTTAAATTCGGGAGCACGCCCTCAAAACCACCCTTATACTCACCTTTGAATGAATCCGAGCTGTATTGGATGGTGATTTTCTGCCCTTTATCCGTCCCGAACAACAGAGTATTCCGTACTTCCTCGTCTATGTCTTTCCATGGTGTAGTAAATGAAAACCCATAATGCTTTGATAAACTTTTCAAAATGGAGCCGTACCAACTTCCCCTGGGTTGTTCCCCGATAGGTTCAATGCACCCCTGGATGATAGACAACGATTTATTGGGGACTACCAAGTCAGGATCGATGGACATCTCGGACCCCAGACCGCTGCACACCGAACAGGCACCAAATGGTGAGTTAAATGAAAAAGCGCGAGGGTGAAGTTCTTCGAAGGAAATGTCACATTGTGGACAGGCAAAATGTTCGCTGTATTTGTGTTCCGTCTTTCCCATCTCATCGATAATTACCAGACCGTTCCCCACTTTTAAAGCCAACTCCAATGAGGCTGTCAATCGATCTTTGATATCCGGTTTGATGATGAGACGATCCACCACCACTTCGATGTTATGAGCGATCGTTTTCTTTAGTATGATTTTGTCAGTAATATTGCGGAATTTTCCGTCAATCCGCACTCGCAGAAATCCCTCACGTGCGATGGATTTCAGTACATCTTTGAATTCACCTTTCCGACTTCTGATGACGGGAGCAATGATTTGAAATTTGGTTTCTTCTTCTATCGTGAGGATGCTGTCCACAATTTGCTGCACAGTCTGCTTTTGAACAGGTCCGCCACAGTTATAACAGGTTTGAGTGCCGATGCGGGCGTACAATAGTCGGAGGTAATCGTAGATCTCGGTAATGGTTCCCACCGTTGACCGCGGGTTTTTACTGGTGGATTTCTGCTCGATGGATATGGCTGGGGAAAGACCGTCGATATGATCCACATCCGGTTTCTCCATCAAGCCTAAAAATTGACGAGCGTAGGACGATAAGGATTCCACATACCGTCGCTGACCTTCTGCGTAAATCGTATCAAATGCCAGAGAGGATTTGCCCGATCCGGATAATCCGGTGATGACGACCAACTTATTCCGTGGGATATCCACATTAATATTCTTCAGATTGTGCTCACGCGCCCCTCGGACGGAGATGAATTCCTGTTGGTGAAAAGTCAGATTATTGTCATTTTTCATAAGCTTGAAAGGTAAAGGAATTACCACCTGTTTGCAAAGGATATTTTTGAAATATTATATGTGTAATTGTGAATGATTCTTGCGGAGGCGAAGGGAGGAGGGAATGAGTGCTCAACGACATTCTCACCGTTGGTGACCAGCTTCGAGAAATAGTAATTGTAAATTATTTCTCCACCATCTGTTGCTGTCAACTCCTACCACTTTTTTACTTCTTACAGTTCGACGAGCTCACCGCGACGCTTCTAACTTCACTCTTCTTGAAATTCTGCCCATTGTTTATACGACTTGTCCAACATTTCACGGTTAGAAGAAATATCATCCAATATTCCTTTTAATTTGGCAGGACTACTGCCTACTTCTGGGCGGCTCATTTCAGTTTCCAGACTGCTGATTTTTTCTTCGAGGTTGGAAATTTCTGTTTCAAATTTTAAGATACGACGAGCTTTCCGTTGTTCTGCACGTTTAATAGCTTTCCGTTCTTCGTACGTCAATTTCCCATCGATTTTTTTCGTGTCGGCGGAATTCTTTCCACTCTCCGTTTTCCGGATTTGCTCTTTTTTCCAAAGATAATAATCGTAATTACCGGGATATTCGGTTAGTTTCCCATCGACGACTTCCACCACTTTATTACAGACCGCATTTAAAAAACGACGGTCGTGACTGATACACACCAGTGACCCACTGAAATTCCTCATGGCGGAAATTAGCACATCCTGTGATGGGATATCCAGATGATTTGTGGGTTCGTCCAGTAGCATTAGATTCGCCGGTTTCAGCAATAATTTTGCCAGAACCAGTCTTGCTTTTTCACCACCGGATAGCACCTTCACTTTTTTTTCCACATCATCACCTGAAAAAAGAAACGTTCCCAAATAAGACCGAAGCTGAGTATACGCCATACCTTCTGCTACGGATTCCACTGTTGCCAGTACCGTACTCTCGGGAATGAGCACTTCCAATTGGTGCTGTGCATAATAATTCATATCTACGTTATGTCCAATTACAAAACTTCCGGCTTGATACGGGATGGTTTTCGCCAGCAATTTCATCAACGTTGATTTCCCTGCGCCGTTAGGTCCTACCAGTGCGATCTTCTCTCCCCGTTCGATGCGAAAGGACATGTCTTTATACACTTCCATCTTACCATAGGATTGATCGATATTCTTCATTTCCATGACTACCAATCCACTACGGCGGGGTTCGGGAAAAGAAAATTTCACTTTTCTACCGGATGACCCCGGTACCTCGATGCGATCGATTTTTTCCAGTTCCCTGATCTTACTTTGCACTCGGGTTGCCAACGTATTTTTAGATCGGAATCGTTCAATGAACCGTTCAGTCTGTGCGATCTGTCTGGATTGGTTTTTTGCTTGCCGGGTACGGATTTCCCGATTTATTTCTTTTTCTTTCTCGAATGTTGTGTAATTCCCGGTGTAGAGGGTCATCTGACGGTACTCAATTTCTCCAATGTTGGTTGCCAAACGGTCCAGAAAATAACGGTCATGACTGATAATGAGGATAGCACCTGAATAATCCATCAGAAACTTCTCCAGCCAAATGAGAGATTCCAGGTCTAGGTGATTCGTGGGTTCGTCCAGCAAAAGCACTTCCGGTTTCCGAAGCAGAACTTTCGCCAGCGCAACTCGCATTTTCCACCCACCACTGAGGTTATCCAGTTGAGTCGCATACTGCTCAGCAGGGAATCCAAGTCCGGACAAGATGATCTTCGCCTGATTCTCGAACGTGTATCCTTGCTTTTTTTCGTATTCGTCCTGAAGTTCAGCAAGGGATTGCATCAATGACATATCATGGGGGTGGAGTGCCAGTTTTTCGGCGGTTTTGATGATGTTTTCTTCCAGATGCAGGATTCTAGGAAACACGGACAGCGTTTCTTCCAGAACTGAACGCCCATGTAGGTTTTCCACTTCCTGCTCCACAAACCCGATGGCGATCCCTTTTCGAATGGAGAGATTTCCACCATCAATACCTTCGGTACGTCGGATCATGTTGAACAGGGTAGTCTTTCCCGAACCATTGGGACCGATGATACCCAAACGCACACCGGATTTCACGTGAAGCGAGAGGTCATCAAATAATACCTGGTCTCGAAAGGACTTTTTAATAGAATCTAATCGAATCATAGCCCAAAATTTACCCCCTTGAAACGGAAGGATTTTGTGCATTTTTCATTCAAATCAAGTACTTTTAAATACTTAATCCCGCGAGAGCATGGTGCATGGGCAATGTGGGTAGCGCCGCTGATTTTAGGGATCATTTTTTCCGGGATCACACTGAATGCTATTGTTTTTTTAATAGCAGCATTACTCCTGTTTATGGCGTATAGTCCATTGTCCATGTTGATGAAATCATCTCGAAACCGGGACGAATATCTGCAGGCAGTGGTGATCGCCGGATTATTATTTTGTATCCCGGGAGTGTATCTGGCGCTATCCTGTTTTTCTCCCTTATTGTTGATTTTGGGGATTGTTTGTTTTGTACTACTGGGCATACATCTGGGGACGCAGCGCTTCAGAAAAAATATGACACTTCCAGTTCATATGTTGGGGATTATCGGACTTACTATGACGGCACCCATAGTGTATTTACTGAATACTGGGAATTTTGATTCAACTGCTGGATGGTTGTGGGCGATTAATTTTTTCTATTTTTCCACAACGACGTTTTATATTCGGTTGAGGATACGGATCCAATCTCGTTTATCAGGGTTTGTTACCATTGCTGAAAAACTCCGGATGGGGGCACCGGCGATCCTTTCCGCATTATTACCCACGGGTATCTTCATAATTGCAGGACGTCCTGATCTGGCTATTCCATTTATCCCGGGTATTCTGAAAGCGTTTTGGGGAAGTGTGTTTTTCCAGCCTGGGAAGAAATCTAAACCGGTTGTGTTAGGCGTTACTGAGATTGTTTTCACGTTGGTGTTTATGGCACTAACGGTACTTGTGTGGACGAAATGAAAAATACCCTGCATCATTTTATTTACCAACTAAACTCGTAAACTAATGAACTCCCCAATTCTTGAACTCTTTTCGTGTTGATCCGTGTAAATTAGTGGTTTAATAACAAAAAAGGGCACACGAGGCGCTCTTTTTCTGAATTATCAAGATATGAGAAATCTACTTAAAATCCACCAATTCAACTTCGAAAACGAGGGTTGAGTTGGGTGGGATCGGACCGATTCCCTTTTCGCCATATCCCAGGTTCGGGGGTATAACGAGCGTTCTTTTACTGCCTTTCGCCATTGTCAATATGGCTTCGTCCCATCCGGGGATGACTCTTCCGGTACCTACTGCAAAACTTAAAGGTTCTCCGCGATCGTGGGAACTATCGAATTTAATCCCATCCTGAAGCATCCCTGTATAATGAACAAAAACGGTCTGACCTGTTTTGGGTAACTCACCGCTTCCCTTCACATGCTCAATCATCAACAAACCAGAATCTGTTCGGAATTCTTCTCCCGGTAATTCAAAATCGTGATCAACGAATGGCTTTTTGACATCTAATAATTCCACTTCGAAAACCAATGTAGAATTTGGTGGAATCGATCCTCTGTCTGCGCTTCCGTATCCAAGATCGGGAGGAATAACTAGTTTTCGTTTTCCACCTATTTTCATTGTAGAAAATGCTTCGTCCCAGCCTTTGATCACTCTGCCCATACCGACTGGGAACTCAAAGGGAGTGCCGCGATCTACTGAGCTGTCAAACTTGTTCCCGTCCAAAAATGTACCTGTATAATGAACAACGCAAATATCACCCTTTTCAGGAGTATCTCCGGTACCTACACTATGATCAATGTACTTCAAACCTGATTCTGTTGTAATGAAATTATCCAAATTTGTATTATCCTCTCCATTTTGAGTAACCGATGTCTGGACCGGTTCCGTTTCTTCTGACGGAGAGCTATCCATTGCTGCAGTGTTTACGACCGCTGTCGCCTCAGTATCAATGACAGCATCTTCCGAAGTTTTCTCCTGTTGCCCACACGCGCCGACAATAAATACGCATGCCAGCAAAAGTATCAAATGTTTCATATTCTCTCCTATAATGAACGGTAAACTTATCCCCCTTCGTCCTTATGGGACTTACGGTTTTTTCACCTTTTCGCTTACTTCTACCTGTCCATGTAAATTGTCCTTTGTAAAATTGACGTGAGCAGGATAAAATTCCACCATTCATATTTAACCATTTCGAGGATATCATGAGTTCAACCATCGCCGATCAGACCATTAACGTATTTAATCCTGCTACACGAGAATCGCTGGCGGATATCCCCATCACCTCGACCGACGAATTGGATGGCCTTCTTACACATGCCCGTCAATCCGCAGCAACGTGGAACGCATCTTCTGTCCGTCATCGAGTCGCTATCCTTAAACGATTTCGAAAAGCCATCGTTCTTGCATCTGAAGACCTGATTCAGACGATATGTAATGAAACGGGGAAAAAACATTTTGAAGGATTACTGGAAGTGATCACTTCACTGGAGCACCTGAAACGGGCAGCGATTTCAGCGCCTCGTATTTTAAAACCCCGATCTCGAAATTCAGGTTTTCTCAAGTACAAACGTTCACACATTCAATACGAACCCTTAGGCGTCGCAGGTATTATTTCACCGTGGAATTATCCTCTAATCCTGTCCCTGTCACCAGTAGTGGAGGCGTTGCTTGCGGGAAATACTGTGGTTTTGAAACCATCAGAACAGACCCCGCTGACTGCAAAATTACTAAAGAAAATTTGGGATTCCATTGATGTAAACTCAGACATTTTTCAGGTGATCAATGGCGCTGGAGAGACCGGCAGCCATCTGGTCGATTCACCTAATACGGACATCATTTGTTTTACCGGCAGCACGCAGATCGGACGTAAAATTGCAGAAGCATGTGCTCGACAGCTAAAACCGGTGATACTGGAGTTGGGGGGGAAAGACCCCATGGTGGTATTGAATGACGCTCCTCTGGAGAGAGCCCTCCAAGCTGCTATCTGGGGGGGGATGAGTAATGCGGGGCAAACGTGTATTTCTGTAGAACGGATTTACGTTCAGAAAGATCTATACTCAGAATTCTCTCACCGGATTAGTGACATGGTTTCAAACGTTTCAGCTGGTCCCGGTGAATCGGATACCATCGGTCCCATCACTATCGCCAACGGATATGAAAAGATCATCAACCAGTTAAACGACCTGCCTGAATCCATCAGAATCGAAAAAGGAAAGGCTTCCACCGAAGATCTGTTTATTGCACCAACAGTTGTATTTGATCCGCCGAAGGATTCTGCTGTGATTTGCGAAGAAACATTTGGACCGGTCATTACCATTACGCCATTTAATACCATTGAAGATGCAATCCAACTTGCCAATGATACTGGATACGGACTTTCCGCGTCTGTGTTTACCCGAAATAAAACACATGCAAAATACCTAGCAGAGAAAATAAATGCGGGATCGGTGGTAATCAATGACGTGCTAACGGGTTATGGAATTGCTGATCTGCCCTTTGGCGGACGAGGATTAAGTGGTTTCGGGCGAGTACATGGCGAAGAAGGACTTAAAGCATTCAGCCACGTCAAAAGCATAACCGATAACCGGTTCATGTTCAAATCGGAACCCTGGTGGTACGTAAACCAGAAACGGGTTCAAAATCTACTGAAGAAATTTATACGATGGTATTATGGTTAATGAGCCAATTTTCGATGTGACCTAAAAACACATCAGGCTGTTCTAAATGAGGAGTATGACCGGAGTTCTCAATCGATATCGATTGACACTTTGAGAGCCTATTCTTTATTTCCAATCCAATTTCCGAATAATTACTATCGTTTTCACCGGTCATTACCAGCACCGGAAATGTCATCTTCTTCAAATCTTGCCAAAGATTGGATTGTCTGCCGACTGAAAGTGTTCGGAGGGCAATGGTCAATTGCTCGGGGTTAGTATTTTTTCGGATATCTCGAAGCTTCTCCCATTCGTCTTGATTTTTTGAATGCCCTTTAAACAAGGGATGCGATTCCCACAGTTTTATAAAACCAGGGAAATCATCGCTAATTTTTTTTGATAATGTCAGATCGGATTGGTATCGCAATTCTCTCAACTTAATGGATTTAATTCCGGGATTCATGCTCTCAAGAATCAGCGAAGTGATCTTTTGAGGATACCGAAGTGCATATGATAACGCCAACCTTCCCCCCATGGAATATCCCAGCAAATGGATGTGTTTCAGATTCAACGATTCGAGAATAAATTCAAAATCGTCACACCAATCCTGAAAAGAATATTCGGGGATTTTTTCAACGAAACTGCTTAGCCCATGTCCCGGTAAGTCAATGGCAATAGTGGGATGTTTCAGCTTTTGCCGGTGAGTATCCCACACATGGTGGTTGCCTGTAAATCCATGTAATAGAACAAGGGGGGCTATCGAAGAATGGATGTCTCCCTGCACGTCACAATGGAATTCAACTCTCGGTGTGTGAATGATCATTTGTCAGGATAGCGCGCTGTGGATGGCAGCTAAAGCCTTGCCATGTCGGTCCACGTTTTCAGAAATATTGGTATGGACTTCGATGATGGCAGGACCGCTTACATGTCGAGATTCAGAAATGGAATTGGCGATTTCCAAAAACGATTCTGCAGAGAAATAGGCGCAGTCATAGCTATCGGCGATTTTTTCGATGGATACTTTGTGTGGTGTCGTCCAAAATTTGTCAAACTGTTTAGCATCGTAATGAGCAATGGGTAGAAAGGAAAATATCCCTCCACCGCCATTGTTGATGACAATGATCGTGATGTTGACTCCGTATTGACGAGCGGTGTGAAGCGCATTCACGTCATACAAAAAAGAGACATCGCCGGATATGAGAAATGTGCGGCTTATCGATGAGGATTTACCTAATTGTACATGATTAAAACCGATACCTACAGCGGTGGACGTGCATCCGTCAATCCCACTGGCACCTCGGTTTACGTGTACATGCACGTCATTTTCCGATCCTGCACAGAATGCATCCGCATCACGGATGGGCATGGAATTCCCTAAAAACAGATGATCTCCAGAAATCAGATTTTTAATGCATGCGTTCACGATAGATGCTTCAAATATGGATTCTAAATCCATGAAAGAGCGAATTGTCACTCCTGTCGAATTTTCCAGATTACGGATATGTTGCAGCCAGTCTCCGGTGCTTTGCGATTCATGTGAAGAATTGATTACCGATCGAACAAATGTGGATATCTGGCAAGGGATAACCTTCGGGCAATCGTCATTATAACGTCCTACCGGGTCTATGAGAATGGACCGATCCTTCCACTCATCCAGTTTCTGACACAGAAGCTTTGACGTGGGTTTTGCTCCGAACCGTATGACGAGATCAGGTTCGAGTTCCTTCACTTTCAGAAACAGATCATAATGGCAAACGACATTGGAATGGACTTTCCCAAATCGCAACTGTGACGCGATGTCCGCAAACACCGGTGCGTTCAAGTGATCCGATAATTGGTAAATCACGTCCCGATCGGAAGCATCCGGGAGTCTGCCGCATACAATCAAGGGACGTTCATAATTTGAAAGCAGATCGGCATCAGGAAGTGTATCGATGCTGGTGACTGGCGGAACTGTCAGCTTGGGTGGCTCCAAACTTGCAGAATCCTCGTTATTTCTAGTCAGTGGGTGCAATGGTTCATCAAATGGGAAGTTCAAGTGTACGGGTCCTGGCGGATTCATGTATTCGCCCTTTCCATTGATCCCCATCGCCATGGAAAGCGCCGATACCAGAAACTGGTTCAGATCCAGGGTTCTGTCCGATGGCTCCCCCACATCCCGGAAATACCGAACGTGAACACCATATAAATTTTTCTGATGGATGGTCTGATTGGCACCGGACCCCACCAATCGTTCGGGACGATCTGCCGTGATAACAATGATGGGAACCCGGCTGTAATTCGCTTCTACAACTGCGGGAAGATAATTGGCAGCTGCCGTACCTGACGTGCAACACAGTACCACTGGCTGCTCGGATGCCTTTGCTACACCCAGTGCAAAATATCCCGCCGAACGTTCATCAAAATGGCTGGTACAAGTGAAAGACGAATTCTCCGAAAATGCGATAGTAAGTGGTGTATTTCTTGACCCGGGTGACAGACACACGTGTCTGATCCCCGAATGTGCCAACATGTTTGCAGTAAAACGCGCCCACAGAAGGTTGGTCTTTCCTGTTTCAAGTTTCATAAGTTTATATCTGTCCACCGGATAGCGCGGATATGACTGGCATCAGCTTCAGTTCGGTTTCCTTCCATTCGTTTTCCGGGACGGACTCTGCCATGATACCACCGCCCGCAAAGACATGGGCTTCGTCATCGTTCACCAAAGCGGATCGAAGCGCCACCCAAAAGTCTCCGTCACCCTGTTTGTCGATCCAGCCGATGGGTCCCGAGTACCATCCGCGGTCATGTGATTCAAATTTGGTGATCAATTCCATCGCCCGGTCGGTGGGAGTTCCCGCTACTGCAGGTGTGGGATGTAACCTTTTGATCAGATCGAGAATATTCTTTCCGTTATTTAATTCACCGGATATTGCGGTTCGCAAGTGCTGGACGTTTTTCAGTTTAAAAATACCGGGGAAATCCTGAATGTCCAGATTTCGGGTTAATGGTTTGAGTTTCCGTATGATCTGGTCCACAACGAAGCGGTGTTCTTCCTGTTCTTTATGACTATCCAAAAGACTTTCCATGAGAAGGCGGTCCTCCTCCATGTTCTTTCCCCTGCCGATGGTACCCGCAAGCGCTTCTGTATTAATCAGGTTACCCGATTTCTGGATGAGTCGTTCAGGCGTGGATCCGAAAAATGTCCCTTCACCGGGGAAGTTGAACATAAAACTGGTGCAATCATGGTAAGCGTTTCGCAAAACCTGAAGTGCAGATACCGCCCGAAAAGCTTTACTCACCTTCACGTGATGTGATCGGGAAATGACCACTTTATCCACCACACCGGGTTTCAGTTGTTGAAGGATCGACAGAATGATTTCGTGATACTCCTCCTTATCCGGAATATCGCGGAATTTATCCACGGGAAAATAACGGATCGGTGGTAGGGTAACTGGTAGCCGGTTGGAATAATGAATAGCAGTACGCGAAAATTCTTCAGATATCCGGTCAATCGAATCGGATTGTTTTATCCGTCGGGAAATGATGAGTTTGGTGTGACCATCCTTCCGAATCGCCAGACATTCCGGGAGAATAAACCGTCCCCGAGGGAAGTTCTTCCAAGTGGGATCAGAGGGCTTTGCCAGATTAAAGGAATGTCCACCCACCATGCATGGTTCGTCATCTTGGTCTTCATTGCAAGAGATGAATCGGTTCAGTATATTCATCATGGTGTTTCCAGCAGAATCCAGATCTCTCTTTTCGGTGATATCCACTGAAAATACACATCCCAGACCCGCCATTGAGAATCCTGCTGTTGGGTGCTCCCAATAAACGCGCATAACACTACGGTCCGCCGGATGCGTCAGGATGGGTAGCAGGTCGGTGGATTCAAAATCTACAGAACAACTGATGAATGTATCTTCATTTGACGTTTTCGCCAGTTTGATGGCTGTAGTCACGCCATTTTTGATTTGATTATGAAGCGCTTTTGATGATGCTGACATAAATGGTACTGAATTTTAGATATGAAATTTACCGTGAAATCCTTCGATTTTACACAGGTTGATTATGTCTTCTAAATCAGAAGAAAAAGTGATAAATCTAATGGATTTGAGACCCACCAAGCTGTTGAAAAACAGGGGTAATCCGAAGACAGTATTTACTGCTTGTCAAAACAAATTGATTAAATGTAAATTTTATAAAGGAAAATCATCACCACACATAAACATAGGATCAATATGAAATTCACCCACTATCGATCTACTTTTCTTGCTATTGGATTATTAATTACATTAGCACACACTATAAACGCACAATATGCACTACAACAATATGTTTGGAGTAATGGCAATACCACACTTACCGATGAAAATGTTACCATTTCTGGAAGTGTTGGCCAACCACTTATAGGAGTTGGAAGCAATTCAACTTATACTAACCTCGCTGGATTTTGGTATCCAGTTGTTGAAAATATGGAATCATGTCTTCTGGGTGATGCTAATGGAGATGCAATCATTAATATTAGTGATATTGTTTTGACCATTGGATACATTTTTGACGATTATGATGAAACCTTTAGTGCATCCTGTGCGGATTGTAACCATGACGGATTAATCAATGTCGTCGATATTGTCTGCATGGTTGACTACATTTTAAATCGTAATTGATCAATTTTCTACTTAATAATCCCTTACAAATTTTAATCACCATAAACACAAAAATAAACTGGAGATAACATGAATAAATTGTATTCAATCATCCTATTTTCATTGACGCTAATAACACTTGTACTAGCTGATATTCCACAAAAGATCAGTTATCAGGGTATTTTATTAAATTCCGAAACCGGGGAATTATTGGAGGGCGCTTATGACCTGACTTTTAAACTTTACGATTCGGAGAGTAATGAATTATGGTCAGAAACTCAATCATCTGAATTGACTGGTGGAGTATTTAATATTTTATTGGGAAGCATTACATCATTAGAGCTACCCTTCGATCAACCATATTTTATGGGAATTACTGTGAATGATGATCCCGAACTATCGCCTAGAATCGAACTTTCCTCATCAGCGTACAGTTTTACAACCGGATCAATTTTAGGCGGAGTGGCTGTAAAAAGTATAAATGATTTGAAGGATGATATTCTTATTACAGGTGGCGAAAATGTCACTGTTGCCCAATCCGGAAATTCATTGATCATATCATCAAATGCTTTAGGTGATTCTGATAATGACTGGGTTCGGGTTGGTGATACTTTATACAGCGCTCCCGACAGTACCGTTACTATCAGGAATGGAAAAGTCGGTATTGGTAAACAAAATCCAACCCTGTTCAGATTAGAAGTAGAATCTGAAATGCTGCCTGGAGCAACTCTATCTGCTGATGCACTATTCCAGAACCGATCGGGTATGGGCGGTGGTTTGGCTATTATGACAGGTGATTCCATAGGTGTTCTTGTTGCAACGTCAATGGAAGATACGGATATGAATATTGGATTCATGCCAAAAGAATCCGGATCACCCCATGTGGAAGCAATGCGAATCAGTTCCAACGGAAATGTGGGCATAGGTACAGTCACTCCATCTTCAAAACTTGAAGTTGCAGGAGATGACTCAACAACCACAATCGACATCAATAATAGTCTATATAATGGTGGAATATCCCAGGTGCGATTTAAGTCGTTCGGTATGCCCCGGTACAGCTTGGGTCTTGACCATACCAACTCCTCCTACGGGAAGTTCAAGATCGGAATGACAACACCCGCTAATAACACTCTTTTGACAATTGATGCTGGTGGGAATGTGGGCATTGGAACAACATCTCCCAGCACCAAACTCGAAGTAGCTGGTCAGGTGAAAATTACTGGTGGCAGTCCCGGATCAGGCAAAGTTCTCACGTCAGATGGTACTGGTTTAGCATCGTGGCAAACACCAACCGGTGGAGGTGGAGCAGACAGTGATTGGACTGTTTCTGGGAATAATATGTATTCTCAACCATCTGGCAATATCGGTATTGGAACCACTACTCCTGGAGTTAAGTTTGATGTATCCGGTAAAATCAGATCAAATGAAGCCATTCATGTACTTCATTCAAGTGGAAATGCATCCACATTTGAAGTTTCATCTAATGATTTGTTTATTCATAATAGTTCAGCAGGGGAGATTGGATTTGGAACCAGTACTTTTAATTCTCAATCAATTCGTCGGTTGACAATTAAAAATGACGGTAATGTAGGTATTGGAACTGATACCCCTTCCACCAAACTTGAAGTAGCCGGTCAAGTGAAAATCACTGGTGGCAGTCCCGGATCAGGCAAAGTTCTCACGTCAGATGGTACTGGTTTAGCATCGTGGCAAACACCAACCGGTGGAGGTGGAGCAGACAGTGATTGGACTGTTTCTGGGAATAATATGTATTCCCAACCATCAGGAAATGTTGGGATTGGGACAACAGCTCCCACTAGAAAATTGCATGTTCATGATTCTGCACCCACCTCTGCAGTAAAATTCACCAATCCCGTTACAGGTCTATTAACTAATGACGGACTGGAAATTGGTACAACTGGACAAATGGCACAAGTTTGGAACTATGAGAATGGTCCAATTCGTTTTGGCACAAATAATGATTTTAGAATGATAATCGAAGACAGCGGTAGGGTCGCCATTGGCGGGAATTTCTCTGCTGCATCTACAGTTCATATCCATGATTCTGCACCCACCTCTGCAGTAAAATTCACCAATCCCGTTACAGGTCTAT
>JABMOW010000020.1 GCA_013204025.1 Fidelibacterota bacterium
GTCAAAGAAATACTTTCATTCGGGGTATATGAATCAGGTGCTCTTGACTCCATTTTTTATGTAGAAGATACAATACCGGATACGCTTTTTGACCGGTTTGTCAATATTATTAATAAAGGTAAAATGATTGAGGTAGATAATAAACGAGACACAGACATTCTGTATATCAAGTGTACCAGTTCCTTCCCTGATGAAGCGGCACTTTTAGCCAATACGGTTACACATGTTTTTCAAAATTTGGACAAAGAGTGGAATGCAGAAGAATCTCTAAATCTACGAGATTTTCTGGAAGAACAGTTGGTGAAAAAAGAGCTGGAATTAGCGGTGGCAGAATCCAAATTGCAGAAATACCAGGAGCAGGAGAATGTTTTCAGCCTGGACGGGAATTCTGCTTCTTTGCTGAACCAACTGGTACTCGCCGATTCGAAATACCTGGAATCGATGGCTGAGGTCAATATTCAAAAAGAGGGAAAATCCTTTATCAGTTCCAAATTATCTACAGAAGAAAGTACGTTGGTGGCGCAATTACAGAGTTCCATCAATCCACGGTTATTGGCGTTAAGAACGGAAATTGGTACCAAAGAATCTGAACAGATTCGCAATGTGAATCTCTATGGAGAAAAGCATGAAGCCGTAAGATCACTGGGTCGAGAAATCGACTTATTGAAAAACAAGTTGAATGAAGAAACTCAAAAACTTATCGCCCAGGGTTTATCAGTTTCTGATCCACTGGAATACCGTCAGGAACTCATCAAGGAAGCCTTGTCTATAGAAGCTTCGTTGGCGGAAATGGAAGTCAGGTCAAGAGAATATAAAAAACTTGTGGACCTTTATTCAAAAGATTTGAACCAACTTCCTGAAAAACAATTACAGTACGCACGTTTAGAAAGAGACCGCACGGTAGTAGCAGAAATTTACAGCTTCATGCGTCAGAAACTGGAAGAGACCCGCATCTCAGTGGCATCAGAAGCGGGCAATATCCGAATCATCGATACTGCAGTTGCCTCACGAAACCGTACCTCACCTAATAACCGAAGAAATGCTTTGATCGGTCTCATTTTGGGCGTCGGACTGGGTGTCGGTATCATCTTTCTACGGGAATATCTGGACAACACGATCCGGTCTGTGGATTATCTTGAAAAGATGGGTCTTACTATGTTGGGTGTGATTCCTGAAGTCGGGCAAACATATAGACGGAAATCGGAAGCAAAAAGTAAGAATAGTGAAGTAGGAAGTGAAAAGTCAGAAGTCAGAAGTCAGAAAGAAGATAAAAGAAGTGATTTGCCTACAGCACGCAAGGAAGTTCGAAGCGAAGATAATCAGGAAGAAGAAAATGGAAGCAAACGCCTACGAGGTTTTTTCAGGCAAAGCGGAGAAAGTATTCGCAGACATTTGATCACAAAAGAAGATCCCAAATCACCAGTATCTGAATCCTATCGGATGATCAGGACCAATATTTTATACAGTCAGACTGATGAAACCATTAAATCAATTTTAGTATCCAGTCCCGGACCAGGGGAAGGAAAAACCACCACTGTTACCAATCTTGCTATTACCTTTGCAAATCTGGGAAAACGTACTATCCTCATTGATACAGACTTGAGGCGTCCTGTCGTCCATCGGGTATTCGAAGTCGACAGAGATCCTGGGGTTAGTCATTATCTCAGTGGTAATATTTCTGATTTCAATTCTCTACCACGGGAAACCGATATTCCCAATCTCTGGGTAGTCCCTGCAGGAGTGTCACCGCCTAACCCTTCAGAGCTCCTGGGCTCGAAAAAAATGAAGAGTCTGATCGCTCAACTCAAAAGTGAATGGGATATTATACTATTTGACTCTCCACCCATTACCGCCGTTACCGATGCCACTATGATTTCAACGGAGGTAGACTCAATGGTGCTGGTGATAAAAGCCGGAAGTACTATCAAAGAATCTCTTATCCGATCACTCCATAGCCTCAAAGGAGTGAGCACTAAACTCACAGGCGCGGTACTCAATGGTGTATCAAGACACACATCCTACGATTCATATTACTACTATTATCAGTACTATTATCACTATTACGGCGGAGAGAAAAAGAAATAGGAAGTCAGAAATAGGAAGTAAAAAGTGTAGCAGATCGGAACAATCGGAAATCATCTGATGTCAAACATCTAAAATCTAATTCCCAGCCTGCGGTAGACAGGCAACTACTTTCTCCTTTTTGTGCTTAATCCCTTTTTCCTATTTAACAATGAGCGGAATAGAAATGAGACCGCTGTTAAGAGATATCCGCTCCTAAGTATCAATTATCAAAAACATCCATGTTCAATAAAACTTTAATGCAAATTCACCCAATTAATGGCTTCCTATCCTGCAGCCCGAAAGCTTGTGGTTTGAGCCATATTTGTACCCATTCGTGTTAATTTGTAGCCTAAAAAGGAATTTAGGAATTTAAATGAATATTACTATCATTGGTTCTGGTTACGTAGGTTTAGTCACTGGAGCATGTTTCGCAGAGATGGGAAACACTGTTATTTGTGCAGACATAGATAACAATAAAATTTCCAATTTAAAAAATGGAATATTACCCATTTATGAACCTGGGCTCGAAGACGTAGTTATTCCCAACCAATCAAAAAAAACATTATCTTTTACGTCCGATCTGAAGACAGCCATCAATTCTAGTGATGTGATCTGTATTGCTGTGGGGACTCCTCAGGGGGAGGATGGTAGTGCCGATTTGAAACATGTGTTGGCAGTTGCCACAGACATTGGAAAGTATATGGATAGGTACAAGTTGGTCATTGACAAATCCACGGTACCAGTTGGGACTGCAGAGAAAGTTCGTGACAAGATTAAGCATGAGTTGAATGCTCGCGGAGCGAAGATTGATTTTGATGTTGTGTCGAATCCCGAATTTCTGAAAGAAGGCGCTGCTGTTGAGGATTTTATGAAACCGGACCGAATCGTTGTGGGCGCTGAAAACGGACATGCTATGAGTATCATGAAGGAGTTATATCGTCCGTTTACCTTGAACCGGGGACGGTTCGTTGAGATGGACATCCGCAGTGCTGAAATGACAAAATATGCAGCGAACGCCATGCTGGCAACGAAAATTTCCTTTATGAACGAAATTGCGAATATCTGTGAACGGGTTGGTGCAAATGTGAATAATGTCCGTCAAGGTATCGGAAGTGATTCCCGCATTGGATTCAGTTTCATTTATCCGGGTATCGGATACGGTGGCAGTTGTTTCCCAAAGGATGTTCAGGCACTGGTGAAAACCGCCACAGAACATGGCTACGAAGCGAAAATTATCCAAGCAGTTCAGATCGTGAATCAAGACCAGCGTCAACATTACACACAGAAGATCCTAGCGCAATATTCAAACTCGGTAGCAGGGATGACCTTCGCAGTTTGGGGACTATCGTTTAAACCGGAAACGGATGATATGCGAGAAGCGCCATCGGTCACCATCATCAAAACGCTCATCTCTGAAGGTGCACGTATTCAGGCATATGATCCACAGGCGATGGATGAGGCAAAGACGCATTATTTTTCAGGCATGAAAGACATCGACTACTCACAGAATAAGTACGATGCACTTAACGGTGCGGACGCACTGTTACTAATCACAGAATGGAAAGAATTTAGAAGTCCGGATTTTGAAGAAGTGAAAAAAAGAATGAAATCCCCGGTCATTTTCGATGGTAGGAACCAGTACTCACCATCTACACTTATTGAAAAGGGGTTTATTTATTTCCAGATTGGTGTCGCTTCAGCTACAAAAAACACAAAGATTAGACTCTAGATACATCAAAATACTGATACAGAATTATTTCAATAAATTGAAATAGCAAATTAAAGACAAGACATCTGAAATATTCGCTATTTGACAAAAGCCCCAGTATGTGGAGCTTTTGTGTTTATTATCGAACTTCTCCAAATCTCCGCTGTCATCCAGAAGAATGTTTAGATCTTTTCCATCTTCAAATGTCAGTGTTTGTTCTATGCACTACCCGTATTCTTCCTTGTCTCATCTTTCAAGGCAAATACAAGGTACTCTTGGTCTGTAAGCGCTGCTCACAATGGATTCCAGCATCAGTAAATTGAAACGGTGAAAGGAATTGATTTCACGAGTGAGTCTTGACACGGTAATTTCAGTCTCCCAAAATGGAATAAATTTATTACCAACATGAAATCAGAAATTAGTTACGGATCAAAACGAATACTTATCACTGGCGGTGCAGGGTTTTTAGGATCACATTTATGTGAAAGACTCCTAAATGACGGAAATGAAATTCTCTGCGTAGATAATTATTTCACCGGTACACGCAATAATATAGAACATCTTTTACCCCAATACGGATTTGAGTTTCTGCACCATGACATTACCTTTCCGTTATACGTCGAGGTGGATGAGATCTACAATTTGGCATGTCCTGCGTCTCCAATCCACTATCAATATGACCCGGTGCAAACGACCAAGACCAGTGTTCATGGCGCTATTAATATGTTGGGTCTCGCCAAGAGGCTGGGAGTTAAGATATTTCAGGCGTCCACCAGTGAAGTGTATGGTGATCCCGTGGTCAGCCCTCAACCAGAATCATACTGGGGAAATGTAAATCCTATCGGACCTCGATCCTGTTATGATGAAGGAAAGCGGTGTGCGGAAACGCTGTTTTTTGATTACCATCGTCAGCACAAGCTAAAAATTAAAGTAGCGCGCATCTTCAATGTGTATGGACCAAGAATGCTGCCCGATGACGGAAGAGTTGTATCCAATTTTATTGTCCAGGCGCTGAGCGGATCTCCCATAACCATCTTCGGAGATGGCAACCAGACACGGTCATTCTGTTTTGTGGATGATTTGGTCGAAGCGATGATTCGTACCATGAATACGGACGATCAATTCACGGGACCCATCAACCTTGGGAATCCTCATGAGATAACGATCAAAGAATTGGCGGAAAGAATAATTGCTCTCACAAGTTCATCATCTACCATCGAATTCCATCCCAAACCTGAAGATGATCCAATGAGCCGAAAACCCGATATCCGATTGGCAGAAACCGTACTGGGATGGGGTCCACAGGTTGAACTGACTACCGGATTATCTCGCACGATAGCATACTTTAAAGAACTAATCTGAACAAGCTTTGATGGACTACCAGATGATATCTACAGTAAAGAATACCTATAAAAATATCGTCTGATTATCCGTCAGTTATTGTAAATTTGTCGAGGAAAAAGGAAATTAATCATGCGAACTTCATATATGAATTATATCATACTCACTTTAACATTTTTACTCTTTTCCAGTTGTATTCAGCAAATTGAAAAACCTCAAAATACCTACTTTTCAGATACCGTTGTTGTTTGGGATAGCAGTCAGGATGTGTATCATAAACTCATGTTTCATACGGTGTATCTGGAGAATTCAACCCTATCTGGATTTTCACTAAATACATTTCAGATTGAAACTTTTCATATTTCAGATGATAGCAGAGAACAATTTGATTTGATGAAACAGTTGGATGATGTCAATAAATCCGAAGTGAAATGCGTCAAATGCCATCCGAGCGTGGCAAAACGATAATCCCGGATTAGGGAAAATAAATGTCAGACGATTTCAATGGCATTTCCCCAAGCGTGATATGGGTCTGATTGGTGATCCGCAATTATATTTAATTTATTCCTGAATTAACTCACCGAGACACTGAAGGGTTCTAGACTTCACAGCCACAATTTTTCCATTGATCATGAGTGTTGGTGCGCTTTTGATTCCGGCAGCACGGGTTTTTTTGTGCTCTTCAAGGATATATTTACGGTAATCGTTGTTTTGGATCCGCTGAGCCATCAAATGTCCGTCTATCCCTAAGTTATACGCAATTTCTTTTAATTCATTCATTGATAACCCCTTACCAGGTCTTTGTCTTTCAAATTGCTCATCCATCATTTCAATGAATAACCCGGATTCTGCCGCAATATATAATGCCTGAATTTGAATGATGGAATAACTCCATAAAGGGATGGGTTTAATCACAAAAAATGCTTCTTTGTGATTTTTATCAATGAACTCTGCTAAAACGTGGCTCAACCGTTTACAATGTAAACAATTGGGATCAAACAATTCCATCACCAGATTTTTCGAACCTGAGTTCCCGGTACGGTAATCAAATTCATTGATCAACGAGAGATAATTTTCCACCACCGGTTTCGTTTCATCATATTTGCAATCACCTGGCAATGTATTCGTATGCGTTGGCGAACTGCTACTGAAAGGATCAAGTGTTGTCGACGGAGGAACATTGTTCACGTGTGTCTCTTCCACTATTTTAATGGATTCAAGATTATTGAAGTAGATAAAATCCGATGTGGAAATGAATACTGTCACCGCTGCGAGAATGACAACAAGTTTTCGAGAAATAGGTGTATCCGTCTCTTTGACAAAGGGAAATTTAAATATGTAAATAATCTGAGTAAGCGATAATAGAAATATGGTGACCGCAGACATCAGACACAGGGCGCAGTATTCATCCAGGACGGTCTTCTGGTAGTAAACGAGAAATATGGAATAGCAAAATCCTGCTCCAATAGCGATAGCCCGTAGAATGCGGAGGTATTTCTGCAAAGATGATTTACCGAAAAAAAGTAACAGATTCAAAAAGACCAGAGAAAAATAAAATGCCATTCCCCAGTATACATTTGATATCCCCAAAATCTGGCCCAGTTCACTGTCCAGTACAGATTCACAATCGAAAGCAGCTTCAACGGTTTGCGATGTCGTGAAGCCCAGGCAGCCTCTGTCAAAACCTCGGTTATCCATGATATACAAATGAATCGTGATCAGTATACCAATCAGTCCCAGCACATAAAAAATGAATTCGAAGTAATTCTGTTGTTTTTTCATAGTTGTATTTCTAATAATTCCCTGTTAATCAAGGTGAAAAATTTATTGTTAATACTGGGATAGCCAAAAGGAGTAAAGAGGGGGGAGTGGATTATTTATGACAGTGAGTTTGCATGCTCCTCTTGGTGAGATAGCTCAAAACCTTTATTAGATGCAAATAATTTAGATTATAAGCATCAGAATACTCTTGGTATCAGTTTCCAGGATTTCTTCACATAATTGGAATATTTATTGCCAAAAGCCTGTTCCAGAACATCCTCTTCAACTTTAATGCGATATAAAAAAGAAAAACAAATGGGGACGAATATTGCAAATAACGATATCCAGTTATTAAACGCAATGCCTAAACCCAAAAATGACAGCAGACTTCCCAAGTAAGAGGGATGCCTGATGTACTTATATAACCCTGATTGCACCAATATTTGGTCATCTGAAACAGACACATTCACAGTGAATGATTTTTTCAAAGTCAAGATAGCAAACCATCTGATAATCAGTCCCAAAGCAATTAATGAAACGCCCGTGAGGTTTATCACTGATAAATAATCAGTAATACTGGTATTTGCAGTATTTCTCACAAGTACGCCAATCGTTATTGAAAGAGAGATGGTAGTCCACAATATTTTTAATGAAGATTTATCAAGGTTATTATGAGATTTAGGAGCTCTTAATAATCTGGAAAGGGCAATTTCTGAAAATAGCCAAATAACTGAGAGAATTAGCAATGAACTCATTATCGATATTTCCTATTTATTAAGGGACATCTAACGGACTACACTTGAGCTGGTTTTATTAACAGCATCACTTTCATTGTTAGTCAGCACAAAACCTTTGTTGTAACAAATCAAGTAGTCGCCGTTTCGGGAAACCTAAATGGGTGATTTCCAGTCTCAATATCTCCAAGAATAAACAAGCCAGTATCTTCTTGAAGAATTGTATCATATGGATAATTAATGATATCTGGAGGGAAGTAATACTTGATACATTGTATTGAACTCGACTCAATTATTTTAGGAAGAATAGATTGAAATTCGATGGTTCCAGTGAATAATACATCCAGAATAAATAGTGTATTGTTTTCTTCTTCCTTAATTATAATCACATTTTCTTTCTCAAGATAATACAATTTATCGTGATATAAATTGAGAATGTGCCACATTGTGATAAATCCATACTCCTCGGCGCTAAATACTTCAGTTAAAGTCTGACGGTTATTCAGAATGCTTTGTAATAATAAATAATCACTGTCTATGCTAATATCTAATTTCCGCGCAGTATACTGAGGTTTCTGAACGTATGGTTCTGTTAAAAATACACTTTCTTTGAAGCTCCTAAATCCAAACTTTGGATAGAAATCTACAACCGATTCATTTGCATGTAAGAAAAAGAAGTCAATGTCATTCATGTATTTATTGATAACGTGGCTCATTATTTTTCGCGATAACCCCTGATTTCGATATTCAGGTAACGTTCCTACCGCACCAAGTTGAATTGCTTTAGCCTTTTTACCGTTCTGTATAGTTCTCATAAATGCCACGGAAACACTGGATATAATTTTGCCGGAATCTAATATTGAAAAAGGGATATAATTTTCTGTCCAAAATCCTTTTGAATACCAGTCTTCAAAACTAATGCTGGGGAACACGATAGAAATGTATTTATGAAACTCGTTTATCAAGATTTCATTGTCTCTATCCACAATAATTATTTTGTTGTGTTCTTTCATATCACCTTACTGGATGTTTTTGCATCATAATCTGCAATTGAGATGCTCTCAACAACGGCCTCGCTTTGTGCAATTTCTGTATATTATTCATCATATTCATTTTACACTATTCTTCTTGTAAAGTTGGCTGCAAGCGCTTGCTAAACGATCATTCTTCAATTGTCTCGCTGGACCGTATCTGGTGAAAAAGCGGGTAGGCACACTGCCACATATTCCGCGCCCGATGAACCTGGCGTGCTGTAACGAACCCACTCACCAGGATAGGTTATAACCGATTGTCCTACGGAAACATCGCACTCTCCACCCTCATAATCAAGGTGAAGTTCACCTTTTAAAACGAGCGTAATTTCCATAAACTTGGGATGTTGACCGGGTTCAGTCCATCCTGGGGGAGAAACCATCCTTGCAACACTGACGTCTGACTGATCCGAATTCACTCTACCCACAAATTCTTCGATTCGCTTTGGCTTATTTCCAGCGGATTCTATAATCGTCGGGGATTCAATTATTCGAGGCATAAAATTTGACTCCTTTTAATGTACGTCTTTTGCACTGGCGTGTTAGAAGCCAACTTCATCATCTTTCCAGTACTTATCACAGTTTCGACAATAATGCCTCTTTTGATTTAATTTGGCAAACCCAGCACCAGCAATTCCTCCAAAAATAAGAAGCGAGAGAAGCGTCATAATCCAAGGTCTGTAATCTTTATAAACTAAACTATTATCCCTGCAAGCTGGACAGCAAACTCTATCTCCAGCCTCGTCAAAATCAATCCCTTCTGAATCTTCTTTGTTGATTTGATATTGGTTGTACAAATTCACCGCAAGTTCGTAGTGCGTTTCTGGAACCATAAGCCGGATACCGCCAAACATAAAAGTAATAGCTCCGCCATATATGTTGCCAATATTTGAATCAAAAAGAATTGCTTCCACACCACTATCAATTAGTTTTGCCTTGATGAATTCTGCTTCAAGAGGATCTAGAATTTTTACTAGTAACTTGAGATTATAGTCTAGATTTGGATATTTATTTGTTGGAATTGAAATTGGTTTTTGACTGACAAGTTCTGTATTACAATCGAAACAAATAAGGGCGTCATCCCCGTATTCAGCATAATCATCATTACGCCGGTAGTGTAGACATTCCTTATTGAGACAGTATTTCATTGATAAATTATGGCCTCTAGCGTACTAGGCTCGAGCCACTCTCATCAACAGACTTGCTTTGTGGGAATTTTGTTTTCATCTTCATTTTCGTTTACCAATCCCCTCGTTTAAGTCAACTCTGTACGCTGGAAGTAATATGCCACAAACTCGAAGTCCGGGCTCGGATTTTCAAAATAGTCCAAGTGATCATGCCTGAATTCATCCGCACTCGTGTTGGTTTCTCCCCGCCACAAACGTTCGGGGATTTCTTCCCATCGGCACAGTTCCATTCCCACTATGCGTATGGTCGCCCTCACTACGAGGGAGCTATCATAGACATCGTAGTATTCGCCTACGACCAGCGGGTCATCATAATCACCATCGGCAACATCAACTTCGCCCAACGTTACCACGCTTGCAGTTTTCCGACCCTCGATGATCTGTTGAACTAAAGTATCCGATACGAATTGAATACGTTTATTCTTGGTTTTTTTCATATTAACGCGCGCCAAGGTTGTGGATAATCGATCAGACCTGACACTCTGTTCAAGATCCCCTGTTCAAACTCCATGACCATGTCATGATCAGATTTGAAAATAGTGTGGAGATTCGTATCACCAATGGGTATGAACCCAAAGCGCGGGTAATATTGCAGACTCCCCTGAACGACCACGGCTTTGTAGCCTTGATCTGCACATTCCGCCAGCCCTTTCATGGACAGTTGGGAGCCAATTCCCCGTCGCTGGTGCTGTAGATACACGCCCAGAGGTGCCATGGCGCATACGGGAATATCAGGATGGTCTGTAAATCGAACTCCACTGAAAAATACATGTCCTACCAAAACGCCGTCAAGCTCTGCGATGAGAGAGATGTTCGGACCATATTCTGATTGCTTACGGAGTTCATCAACAAGTGTTGCCTCTGCATCGCCTGAACCATAGGTTTCACGAAAGACCTCAAGAATTAGATCACGGATGGTACTATGATCTGAAGGTAACTCTGCCCGAATTGACATTTCGCTCATATTCTATCGCCTAACGCGCCTCGCGCTTGGCCTGAATAATGGCCACGATATCGAACACTACATGTACTGCAATGGCGAGAAAAAGAGTATTGGTCGCTACTACCAACCCCTGTAGAACCGCTCCGATTGCAATAATACCAACAACGTTCTTCCACCCCTGGACCCAGTGTGCGAGACCAAAAGCAATTGAGCAGACAACTGCGGCAAGCCATGGATTTCCGAACAATTGCCAGATGATGTAATAACCCACGCCCCGATATGCGACTTCCTCAACTACACTAGCCGTCAGAACAGTTAGACTTTTCAGCGCCGCCTCACTCATTGACCTTGGCAACAGCCAGTGAGTTATAGCCTCCTTTGCAGCTTCGCGGGCTGATTGGCTGGAACGAACGAGAGAGCTAATCGCAACACAGACTGAAAGTGCCGCTATGGCATACAGCCCGTCAATCAAGTCAATTGCCGGCATGGAAAATGGCTTAAAAGAGACTTCCTGTGAAGCAAGCCAAGCTAGAAGAAAAAGCACGCCGTGATTAAACAGGGTCCAAAACCAGATGGCTTTTAGTGAAGAATACTGCGTGCCAACTCCCCCTGAAGCCGGAATGATCTTGTTTCTACTCCTAAAAGCCATCAGAGGCAGGAAGACCAATAGGTAGGTCAGAAATAGTAGCGTCCTTAGACTTAAGATGTCCATTTACCTGATTACCCCGTCTCTATGCCTAACGTTAATTTGAACTGCTCTCATCAACTGACTCGTTTTGCATATTTTTGTATATTTAATTTCATTTTTGTTTTGCAACCCACTATTGGTAAGTCAGTTCAAAACGCTAGTTGAACAGCCCTGCAAGGGTCAATTTCTAAATTATTCAAATTCCATATAGGTACTGTGTCGGTCAGTAGTTTGTCAGTCGCGAAGTTTTAATTCGTTAAGTCCCATTATTTTTTTTACGCATATCTATTCACAATTCTGATCGATAATGAATGGACCGACACATTCAGGATAACTGTCTTCTTCGCATATCTCGTTACCACTAATATCGAACTCATCCAGATTTAGAATGACATCACAAATATCCCAGGAAAGATAATTAATATTATTATCAGAGATTAGCAACTTCTTTAACTCAACGAGATGTTGAAAACTATCAGGAATAACTCCTTTTAAGCTGCAGGAAATACAATCCCATTCAACCAACCTGGAATTCTCCCAAAGTTGACTGCCGAGGATTAGCGGCGTTATCATCTTATCTTCAGGGCTGCCTCCATATTGAGCTTGAAACAAAATAAACGCAATCGTAGAATCAACCAAAGGCAGTGATAAATATTCACTGTATACACCCCACCAATAGTCCTCTCCAAGATCACTGATATCTATTATGTTTTGCAGCACATCAAGATCAGATTGACAATATGAATTCCCATCTGAAACCAGATAACTCTCACAAATGCAGCTGCCGTCATCATAAAATGCATTCGGGTCGTAATTCGCTGCAAATTCATCGGTACATCCCCAAACGTATTCGCATGAACCGTCATCAATATTGGCATCAGGGTCAAAATTAATTGCATTTGGATCAACACAGCCGGGGTGAATGCTTTTTTCAGGGTCAAAAGGATTGTTCCAATCACGCTTTACTGTACATGCGGAGCCAAATAAAAATAAACCGATTAAGGTATAAATGATGGGTAAGGTTGAAACCTTGTTAATATGTCTCATCTTAGTCATTTCTCTTCCTGTATTTACGCTCTTGGACCCACGAATATAACCAGCTGACTCCGAGAGTTGCCCCAACCCCGATGCAAATGGTATACGTCACATCTGCCTGTTCCGTAGAGTTTCGATATGCGATGGCGTCATGCTCATTTTCTGCGGCTTTATATTTATTAAAATAGTCATTCCCAGATTGTTGAAAGTATAATCCTGCTCCAATAAATGCAACGGTACCGATCAAACTTAGTTTTTTCCGTTTTTCCCATTTATTAATGTGTTGTTGAATTGAACCCCGATAGGTTTTCAAATCAAAATAGATATTCTGCATTTGATTCTGGTTTACCATAATCGATTTTTTCTGTGATAAAAATTCATCATGTTTGACCTCAATATCATATTGTCCAATGAGTAAGGAAAAATTCTTGGGAGCTAATCCCTCAAATCGATTCCCAATATAAATTTCTGAATTTGCGGCTTCAAGAGGATTTACAAAGATAGATATGTTGCCCTGGATGGGTAAAAGTTCAAATGTGATATTTTCTTCTTCACCTTCTGTTATTAATACTTTCTTTTCAACTGTGTAATGGTTTTCTTTTTGCGCCTTTACAGTGGAATAGCCCGGGACTAATTCTATTAAAATGTAATCTTTGCCTTTATAAATGTCATTTAACAAAATATCACATCCCGGAGCATTTATCCATAGTGTGCCGGTTTCGGAGGTGTTTCCTCCAACGGTTGTTACGGATTCAATTAATTTATAAGCAATATATCTGGTGCCAGCTGTAAGGAGTTGCCTGAATTCACCTTCATGGTCATATGAAGCAAAATTCAGTATTTCTCCTGTCTGGACACTTACCCCATGCGCATTGATCGAGTATAGATTCCCAACCTTGCCGATACTCCCCCCAATTATTGTTTCTACACCAATAATCTCTCCAATCTCTACCATGCAGGTATTAGAAACACATCCAGATTGTTGGAGTATTTGTTCTTCCAAAATCTGTTCCATCTGATCTCTATCCATTACAGAACATTCACCAGAATCATGACACAGCTGGGTTATCTCTAGTCTAAGTCGATCTGTTATTGTAGATGCTTCTTCCGGATTAATTCCATTGCTTTCAAAATCTAATACCGCAATCATTGTATCTGATAATAGAAGTGAAAATGAAATTGAAAGGATCAAAATTTTGCTGAAAGTCTTATAGTTCATATTTTTACTTTTAATTGTATGTTTTAACGATGTTTAATTAGTAACAATTTATACATTGTTATCACAGCAGTACAAAAGAATTTCAATTTGGAGTCGGAGCAGCGAGTGTTAGGTGAGAACACCACGAGTATAATATTTGCTAACATAAACACAATTTCTGATTCAATATTCCATCTTCTCAATAGAATCAGACTTATTATTTTTTGTCGTGGAGTCTAAACAGTAAATGTTAGTTTACGGGTAAAGGGCCGATAACATTATGATAACAGAAACAGATACGCCCAACGCGGTCCACCCTATTGCCATCTCTGTCAAAGCACCACCTTTCACATTACCTGACTCGCCCGATTCCATTCGTGACCTAACGCCATACCACGCGTACGCCACGACATTCGCCATACTCGCAACCACCCCAGCAATCGCAAATCCTGTGCAAAAGTACAAAAATATTAACATTATCAACTCCTCCTTTGTTTAGATGAAACTATGCTTCCGTCGCAGCCCTTGCATATTATTAACTGCTTTTGTTATGTGATTTTCTTTATATTTTCCTTGCAACAAGGGCGAATTCTGTAGCCCCAGGATCGAAAGATTCACCCGCAACATCTGCGAAGAAACCTTCAACCTTAAACCCATTTTCATTAAACTCCTCGGACAGCGATTCCTTGCTGAAATATTGTAGCCAGTTATAAACTATACGAGTTTGCGACTGCTCTATTATTGTGTATTTATCGAGGGTTACCTTTTCTTTATCGTACTTGAACGTGTTTACAAAACAGTAATAATCCTTGGGTGACCAAAACCCGTTTAACTGATTAAGTTCGTAGGTTGTTGATTCTTCTTTCTGATTAAAACTGTTCAAAGAATAGACATCTAGCAACACAGTGCCACCTGTCTTTAAGAGGGAAGAAAATTTTGAAAGTATTATTTTTCTTTGCTCTGGGCTTAAGGCGCAGAAATCACACATGATCATTGTGATTAGATCGAAGCGTTGAGTTGTCTCAAAATCCAGATAGTTTGTGTGGACATAATTGATTTCCAGCCCTTTTTGTCCCGCGATCTGTTTTGCATAATTCAGGGAGTTTTCCGAGAAATCAATACCGGTAACAGTTGCACCTCGTTCAGCTAATCTCGTTGTGTAAAGGCCTGGACCACAACCAAAGTCTGCAATTGTAGTGTTGTCATCTACTCCAAAGTGAGAAACGATCCACTCCGCAGAACGTTCGATAAAGCTTTTGTTCCGAGACGAGACATCAATGGCTTCATTTAAGTGGTATTTGAGCATCTGTTTTGAAGTATGCTCATTAGCCCACAATTCTCCTGCTGTATAGAATTGGAATGGTGTCGGGCGTGAATTGATTTCTTTTAGTTTTTTAAACAATATTTACTCCATTGTTGATTTACACATATAACAATGTCTATCTGGTTTCTTCATAATATCCTTGCATACCATAGTGGCGATATAACACACTGGGTTTGAGTTGCTCTCATCGAGAGATTCGCTTTGCAATTTCACTTTACTCTAACCTTCAAATGATTTCCGGTGCTGTTTTCCCGAATCTCCAATATCGTCCCAAACCGCTTTTGAATCAACCCAAATGTGATGAGCTACTTTGAGGGACTCACTGCCGTCTGTGATCAACCCGGCGGGTACAAACTTCCGCGATTCGTCGTTTACACCCGGTAAAGGCGAACCACATACTCGGCAGAACCAGGTCTGCCAATCTCCGTCGGGCTTCTTCCAGGTCAAGATTTGTTCCTCACCCCGCGTCCATCGAAAAACATCGTTGTCGATGACGACGACAGCGATTCCATTGCTTCCTGTGGATTTCCTACAGATTGAGCAGTGGCATACGAACACTTCCGAAATATCGACATCAATTTCAAATACGACTGCTCCACAGTTGCATTGTCCTCTTGCCATTATTTTCTCCTTCCTGCAATGGTAAACAGATTAAAAATCGATCTATTTTGGCCGTCTAACAAGGTAGCTCAGCGGCGCTCGGTTGATTTACTTTTTTTACAAATTTCATTTCATTCATGCGACTATTTCTAAAAACACGCTGGACAGTTTCGGCGTCCGTTGCAGGGCAAGTTAGATGCGCTTGTATACGAGCACGCGGTTTTCATGTGACTCGTTGCCCAAGACAAACTCAACTCGACCGCTGTCTCTAAAACCAAAATGCTTATAGAATTCAATTGCCTTAACATTGTGCACCCAAACAGACAGCCAATAGCTACAACCAAAAAGATTGCTGACTTCAGATAATAATTTTCTCCCTATCCCTTTGCCCTGAAAATGCTCCTGGATATAAAACTTCTCTATTTCGAATCCATTTGATTTATCTTGCCAATAAGATTCGAGATTTATCATGATGTACCCGACTAAGTGGTCTTCCAAGATGTAGACAAGTGTGCGACGCATTGGACTACTCACAAGGTTCTCAAAGTGCTTCATAGTAAAATTGCTCATCACAAATTCAGAGATTTCTATTCTTATCCCGTCAATTGCATAAGTGTGCAGCCAAACTTGAATCGACAATGCGGCTAAATTAGTAGAGTCTTCTTGTTTTGCTGTTCTTATCATAAAGTTTCAGTTGCATCTAACATCTGAAATAACCGGTGTGAAAATTTTCACAGCAGGTCATTCCCAATTTTGAAAGTACTTTTGTCATATCTGTTTTAATTATTTTCATGTCAATTTTTTCAAGTATCTATGGGTAAATATTCCAAGGTTGCTACTTTTTAGTCCAGGTACCAGGAATGATTTCATTTCTATCACAATCATCTGATATCAAAATAAATATTAATTGGTCACCACTAATAGAATAAGTATAAATACCTCCTTCTTCTTCACTACAACCATCATCGACAAAGGTAATTTCATTTACTGATATTATATATGTTCCACTAACGACGTCTCCTATTCCCCCTTCCACTATTGCTGTAAATGTGTCGTTTTCAAGGAAAGATAAGGTAACCAAACTTCCTTCTTCAATTTCCTTTTCCCAACTACAAATAATTGAGTCGCTATTTGGTTCTGTTGAATTATCATCACATCCCCAAAATGCTACTAATCCAAAAATTAATGACACAACAATTGTTCTTGTTTTCATTTTCCACATATCAATGTTTATCTGGTTTCTTCATAATACCCTTGCATACCATAGTGGCGGTATAACACTCTGGGTTGAGCTGCTCTCATCAACAGACTCGCTTGGTACATTCACTGTATCCCGCCACATCATTTTCGTTTTGCACTCCCTTGCGTGTATGTCAGCTCAAAGCCTTTGTTAGACCGGCAGTATCAGACTTTTCCAAGCTCTTTGTTCACTTCTCTTTCTATCCGCTTCGAGAACATTTTTCTCTCTTCTCCTGTCGCAGAGATTAGGGCCTTTGTCAAATCTTGAGTTGTACTCTCTAGGATTCCCATGAATTCGCCGTATGCAAATGAGTGTTTGGGATCCTCCTTGTCAGAACCGTATACACTCGACATTAAATCCTCTATCATTTGATCCATTCCCCATAATTTAAGATGTACTAGTTCATGGATTACAACCGCTTCCAAATGCGAATAGTTGAGATTTTGATTAATCATCAAAGCTGCCAATTTGTTGTCCTGATCTATTTTAATATCACCAGATTTTCGCCAATCTTTATCGGCAAGTACAACACTTATTTCCCAATCTCGAAGGCGAAGGATATCTTGCCATTTTTGAAGAAATATGATTATCGTGTTTTCGCAAGTTTCCATTTATTTCTCTCCGCTCCCTATCAATGTTTATCTGGTTTCTTCATAATACCCTTGCA
>JABMOW010000021.1 GCA_013204025.1 Fidelibacterota bacterium
ATATTTTGACGGCAGTTTCATGTGGGAGTGGAAGAAATTATATAAATGGGTATCAAAACAAAATATCAAGTCATCCCTGAAAACAACGTACGCGTATCGGAGCAAGGTCATTGAGTCTATCTGTTTAAATGAACCCATAACACATAATCTCCAAAAACTGGGAAAGCTCACAAGTCTTGATCTCCTGCTTGAGGGTTGGAGTAATGCCATAACAACAAACCGATTACTTGACAGCAACCTCATAGAAGATTATTTCAATGACTTTGACAGGCAGGAAGAATTTAAGAATACTCTAAAAATCTGGGATATCACATGTCGTGATTTTTCAATCATCTCATCATATACTTCAGGAAAACCCATTGTCATTAACCTTCTTGGAAACGCGGAGATGTATATCAATAATCGAAAATTAACCTCTCGAGACTGGACATCAAGAAAAGCGCTTGAGATCTTCATCTATGTCCTTATTAAAAGCTGGCGTCATAAAAATGCGGTTGATAAATACGACCTGCTTTTTGATCTGTGGACGCCTGCCTCTGACAGGATTAAAGCCTGTGGGGATGTTAGAAACAACATGATGACACGGCTAAGGAAAATTTTTAATGAATGTGATGAGGAGATGCTCCCAAAAAGACCCGATGACATCTTATTTAACTGGGAATCCGGAAATTATTACCTGGACATTGAACATTTTGTAAAGGATATTAAAGATGCTAAAACCCTCCTGAAGAAAGATCAAAAAGAAGCTGCAGAACTGAAATTCAAATCAGCATTGTCACTTGTACGGGGAGACCTTGCAGAGGGATTTGAGGGGCTTTATCTGGAATCTGACAGGGCGTATTTCTTATCCTTAAAATGTGAAGCGGAGGAAATCCTAACCAGCATGCAGCCCTGATCGTCAAAATTTGGTTAGTCCGGGATTGTATCTTATGATCAGTGGAAAAACCAGATCAAAAACAAAGAGTGTTATTCTGTCAATCCTGTGGGTATGGCAGATTTGCCTATACCTCAAATCCCGAAGAGTTTTGTACCCGATGCGGGAAAGAAACCACAGATGTCTGCCTTACCTGTAAAACCCCACTGAAAGACCCGGATGGGGTCTTCTGTCATGCTTGCGGGAGTCATCTTCAACAAAAAGTATTAACAGATTTAGACCATAAATATTCTACAACGCTTGAAAGGATTCAATCATTTTCAAATCTCACAAAGATATCAGATGGAAATGTCCCTTATCTAAAACCAATCGATAGTTTTAATGAATTACAATTCCATTTCCCTAAACAATTCAGTCCACATGATCGGCTTCCTGTAATAATAAAAAAGGGGAAAGAAAAAATTGAGTTTAATATGTCTCTAACCCCCTTGAGTCTGTTATTATTTTTATCTGAAGAAAGAAAAACAGGTGGGGATAAATGGCTGGATATAATAAGTGAGCATTATGATGAATTGTATGAAATTCTTTCGCACCTTGATATTACCGTCGCAGATGATGTAGCTACCGATTACAGTAAAATCAGCGAAATGAAAAAATCATTTCCTGCATGGGTTGAAAATAAAAATCTGGATAGTAGAAAAACGGTAGTCACTAGAATTAATAAAGAGATAAGTAAGCATCTGAACGGGCGATTAATTGTTTCAGTTAGAGCAAAAAATGAAAAGTCAGTTTATAGTTTAATCCCTTCGATTAAGAAAATTACTTTCTTATAGAAATAAACCAATAATACGAATCTAATTAATTGAAACCCTGCACCCCGCAGGGTTTTTGTTTTCCTTCAATCAATTACGTGTCACCACATGAAACGTTACGACACCCAAATCACCTTACCTAATCACCTCAATTTTCGGTAAGTGAAGACAGGCTTCACTCATTGAAATAACCAATAATCATAAGGAGTCATCAAATGACTGAAGTAAATCAAGACAAACCCAAAGTAGAGAAAAAACCATATGATGGTTCAAAAAGACCCATGTTGCTGGTGAGAAGCTACAAATCCAGCAGTGCAGTTAGGAATGCACAAACCCGGTTGAGGAAGAGGTCCGAGTGGATTAAAAAACGCAATGAGGAAATCAAGCGGGAATACAGCGATTCCAATACGGATGCTCTGATAAAACTGAATCTCCTGAATGAAAACAAAGCCCTTTCTGTAGAGGTACCTGCATTGATGAAAAGCCAGGCAGACCTCAAAGAGAAGTATGCTGAACTCGAACAGTCGGCCAGAGAAGAAGTAAAGGACGCAACCCTTGAACCTCTCAATCTGGAAGGTCTTGGGTAATATCCGAATAAACCGGGGAGGAGAAATCTTCCCCGGTTTTAACTGTTAAAAATAAATTATAGAATAAATAGGTATAAGAATGGAGAAGATGTTCACCAAAAAGGAAGCTGCTGAATTGCTGAAGGTCTCAGAGAGAACCATCGACAGATTGAGTGAGAAGTTGGGAGTTGCCGTGTACCAAGTTGGAAGGCAACTTCGATACCCCGAATCATCTGTTATGGGGATGCTGACAAAAAAGCAATTATCTTCATGTGAACATGATAAAATACTTCATGCTCTTATAGGAGGCTGACATGGCCACATTGAAATATTTAAAACGCAAAAATGGAGAGGCATATCAAATAGGATACTCACATCCTCGATCGAAAAGATGGGTAAGAAAAACGATTTATTGTAGTTTAAAGGATGCTGAAAAAATAAAGAAAAAATTGGAAGCTGATATCGCCTTAGGATTATTTAATATCACCAATGATAGAATGGATTATACCTGGCATGCACTTCTTGACAGATATACAAAATATGCCAAGCGTAATAAATCTGAAAAAACAGTCAGACGGGAGAAAAATGTGATCGATGCATTTAATCGATTCCTTAAAGGGGACATCTCGTTATCTGAAATAACCAATTCAACAATTGAGAAATACAAAAGTAAAAGACTCAAAATTGGTAGAAGACCAGCAACTGTCGCTATCGAGATGAGAATATTGAAAACAATATTCTATCAAGCGGTAAAATGGGAAATTATTGTGAAGAACCCTGTCGTCGGAGTAAATATTCCTAAAGAAGGTATTGTAAAAGTAAGATACCTTAGATTGGAAGAAATTGATCTACTCTTAAGGGTAATTCAAGACGAAGGTGACAATGATTTTGCCAATCTTATACAGGCTTATCTCAACACCGGCGCAAGAAGAAATGAACTCCTCTACCCTACTTTTTCCTGGGAAAATGTAGATTTAAAAAACAGGAAAATCTTGTTAAATGGTAAGGGTGACAGGAAGCGTTACGTTCCTATCAATGGAACCCTTTTAAGAATATTCGAATCATTACTAAAACAATTTGCAGAAGCACCATTCATGTTTAAACCTGATTATGTGACTCATAGAATCCAGCAATATTACAAAAAA
>JABMOW010000022.1 GCA_013204025.1 Fidelibacterota bacterium
TCTGGACGAACACAATGACAGTGTTGAGATGTATTTAGTAATCAACAATGATATTGATAATCCGATAGAGACGGGCGTCATCCTCAAGTCAGGGCACATAGGATTTGCCATCTCCCCAGAGCGTATGGTTGTGGGACAGACTCTTGCAGACGGAATATCCTTGACCCTCACAGATGAGGAAGAAGTTGGTCTATTTACAGGCGGAAGAAACTTTCATTTGGCTGCTTTAGAGGATACGGTGGGGCTTATATTTACGACCGGGAGTACGTTACCAATCGGAGTGAATTTCAATACCGATGATGGTAGTTTCACAATTAATGACGGTCTAACACCAACAGCTCCCCTGGTTATCTCAAGTGGTAGTGGCAATATCAAGGTTAATCCTGATTCGCATCAGAATGAAGTCGCAACAAATTGGATTCTCGGATTGAGTGGAACGGGGCACGTTGGTGGGTCCGAGTTATCAATAGGACGACCCAGTCTTGAGATTACCAGAAACCCGGTTTTGTTAAGCATGAATTCAGAAGAGGAAATAGTCCTTTCACTTAGTTATGGTGGTGAATATCAGGCACTTGACGGAACTGAGGAGTTACGTTTGGTATTTGACACTCAGTTTATTTATTGGGCTGAAAGTGGTGAGGCAAGTTTGCTCCTGGAGAATTTTAATGAGAGTGATACAAACCTCACAGTCAACTTGAGTGAAATTACGACTTCAATCGATTCCATCGGCATTAATATAGATGTAAATGGTGTCTTAATAGAGACGAACACTTTTTTGAGTACAGGCCGATTTGGGGCTGATATATCTGAGGAACGTCTCATAGTAGGACAAAATACTGATACACTGGAAGTAACATTCAAAGACATTGATGGTCAGGGTATTTTTGACGGAGATTCCACACTTTATTATGTTGTATTCCCCGAAGATTTGGGGGTGGAACTTGCATCAGTTGAAAATCAAATATATATATCAAATGACACCCTTTATTTCCGTAATCAAACACCTGCAGAATCCGATTTAGTATTTGAAGTATTAATCGACGATCAAGGATCACAGATACAACCAACTGCCATGGAATATGGCTTCTTTTCTGCAACAGACTCTTTAAGGGAAATTGGCTCATCAGATCACCTGTTCCAAATTGGTGAAATGGATTTGTTAATGTCAATGCCAAGCCCAGCTGATCAAGGGATTTTAATAAGTGGTAATCCCAATACTGTGAATGCGACCTTCACCATAGTCCAATATTCCAGTATCCAAAACCTGGCACAAAATGATATACTTAAATTAAAAATCCCTGATTCACTTGGGGTAAAGTGGGCTCCATGGGACGCAGCAGGGGCAAACCTCAAACCATTCTGGTTGGCGGACCCTAGCTTCACACAAGATAGCACCATTATTTCATTTCTAGTAGCTCAACCCCCTATCGAACCACTGACGTTTACTTTGGATCTCGGTTTGCGAGGCATGAGGGGTGAGAATACAGATGGAGACGAAATTGATTTTAGTTGCCGCCCTGGAAGCTGGCATGATTCCACTAGCAATGTCATTCGAATTGAATCACTTGAACTTGATATGCCTCACGCTGTCAGACAATGGAACAGACAGATCCACAGCGATACTCTGGACATTAGTATACTTAGCACAATCCCAATTAATAATTTAAATAATTCTGGACGGCCATTTTACATTTCGCTGGAAGGAGAGTATTCGCCACCTTATTTAACCCACGGGGCTTCAGATGCCACGCTCTCTTATGTGGATGAATTAGGTAAACGATATATTCGTATGTCAGGTTTGGATGAAACCATAGATCTCACAACGCTGATCTCACTCAATCCTAATGCAGACACAACACTCACCCCACGACGCATAGAGCTTTACGCATTTAACCCCATAGAATACCCGGGGCATGCACCTAATACTGTCACTGAAACCACGGTTCAAGTCGGTGCCCCAATTTTTCTGAATACAGATACCACAAATGTATTTGTGATAAATGATCAACCCCATGAATCTCAGTTCAATTTTGCTATGGAAGAATCTGCTGGTACCCGCGCCATTGATATTGAGGATTCCATCAAGATCATCATACCGAGTTTTGTAGGTGTCATTGACTCAGCATTTATTAGAGCGAATGGGGATGACCATTTCATACGTGGAGAGGTTCGAGGCGATACGGTGATTTTTAGCGTATTGGAGCAGGACACTATTCATATGGCATCTTTTGAATATAGCTTCAATATGTCCAGTCTGGATCATGAGTCGGATCGGATCGACTCTTTACAAATGAGTTTTGATGGTGGTAGAACCTGGGTTAATGAACAGACACCAAAACTCTATCTGGATGCTATGGAATTTGCACTGGTAAATGATGATTCACTTGCACAAGCGAACCGGAGATTCGTTCTGGGAAGTGGGCAACAGGCTAGTTTACCCACTTTCATATTAAGAGGTATTGATCGCTTGGTGGCTGCTGAAGACTCAATACTTCTCACTTTCGATCATTTATGGTGGGATAGCTCAGGAGTAGGAGGAAAATATATAGCGGTTGCACAGGACTCAATCGTCATAGATGGCTCAGCGCTTATAGATCCAAACCTTAGCTCTGAGAGATGGGTAGATATCACTCTTGCTACAGATCCAACTGGAGAATATTCATGGACGCTGGATTCAATTATTTCAATTGGAAATCCTAAAGTAGCATTTGATTTAGAGGGCTCTGGTAGATTAGCATTCCCTCTTGCTGATAGTATCTCTAGCCACAATCATAGTTGGGAGATACCGAAAATCGTCTTGTATGATTCATCTGACACCCGCGCCTGGAGACCTAATTCAACCATTCGAATTAGCGCAATTGATTTACCCCTAAATTTCTCTCAAAGTTTACCCCAACTTGCCCCACTTGATGATAGTATAACGGTAAGTATCGTCGACAGCATCTTATCCATCCATATCGGTAATATCCTTCCACCGGATCGGATAGAACTTGTTGGGTTGGAGTTCCATGCCTTCACTGACATTGTGGAGCAAGACTCATTAAGGCTCTCCTTTGACGAATACATTGATCGTCTAGGGCAGTATAGCTACTCCCATGCAACTGAAAAAAGCATATATATAGCGGATCCTGCTTTTTCATTTAATTATGCAGGTTGGCGAGATCAGATCATTGTTCCTGACCATACCATGCACCTGGATAGTTGTTTATTTAGACATCCCTCCCAAGCTGGGATATTATTTAATGCCCAGGACTCTCTAAAATTAACTGTGGATGACTTTTTCGACCAGATCTATAGCTGGGATACCCTAGCACCAGCACTCGCTTTTCCAGAGATAATTATGAAAGATCAATCCGTTGGTGAGTATCGAATGAATCTGGAACTGAACGGTAAGGTCATTCGAGAATCCTCAGATCGGATCCTTGTAACCGATGCAAAAATGACTTCATCTGATATGAATGCGGTCAACGGTTATCATATCTATTTTGATCAACGTGCTGGAATCGCACAAGCATCTAGTGCGGTTCTACCATCTATCATTATGAGCCAATCTGATTATCCAGGACTCACTTCTTCCAACGCCACCTGTTACATAAAACTTCCAGTATCTGATGCAGTATCATGGGCAACAGAGCAACAGGTCACAGATTGGTCTACATCGATAGTGGAATCTGACAGTAGTGTTCTTGCGCTAACGGCAAACAACCCAGCTGCATTGGGAGAAGAGATCCAGATTAGTAATCTCAAGCTAGAAATAGGCGATACATTCTTATCACCTGATTATTTGCGCTTTAGTATGCTCCCTAGCCGAAGAACAGATGATAGCCTCCTCTTCCACCTGATTGATACAACGGCAAAGATTACGGTGTTCGATCTGAACGCAAGCTATGCAGCTGGAGAGGTCGCTATCGATACCTCGATTTTTGTTGTAGGTGATCCAGAAATTGATACCATGGAATTAAAATTTTCATATAATTCAATCCTGGACACAATTCCCATTTTCAATCAGGATAATATTACGTGGAGCATGCAAGCTGATTCTGGGGGGATTGATATTGCGTCCTTCCCCTTGACGGCAGTTAGCGAAAGAACGGTAACCACTCCCATTAATGTGGCTGATGAAGTTGGGTACTCTCAGTCTATCTTACATATACCAACTCCATACCAGGGTCAACATGAATTATTGATAGATTGGGTTTATGCTGTTGCTCAACCTGCCATTCACTCATCTGAGATTCAATTTATTTCTGTGGATAATGTAGGGGAGTACCATTGGCTTAAACCGATTCATATTCGAGGCGATAGCCTGGGAACGCTTGGCCCAACTCAAAGATCCTCTCTTCATATTATATTACCGAACACTCATTTCACCTTTCCAGAATATTATGGAGGTGTTCACAGCTCAGATCCAAGCCAAATCATGTCTGATTGGCATGTGAGTGAGGATCGGAAGGAACTTATATTCCCAATTAAAGCCACTCTGTTTGAAGATGATTCCCTGATTTTATCCAATATCCCAATTAGTTTAGCGAGTAGTAACTTTCAAGGTCCCGAATTCAAACTGCATTTTGGATTGGAAAATGAGTTGTATAATAGTTGGTTAGATAATGGTAATGGCCTTGGAGGTTGGTTCGAAGATAGCAATGGAATTTACTTTGGGTCCATCAATGCAGTGGCTTATATAGATAGTCTAGGTACTAAAGAACTTTCACATATTCTAAACTCAACCAGGATGTTGAAGATTGACAGCCTTAAGATTGACTGGCCAGATGGAATAGATATTGAAAGGGTACAGCTCGTAATACCCCAAAACGCACAAGCAATTTTCTATCACAATCAGAGTACTGTAATGACCATGGAGGTCGATCCATCTGCACATAGTGTTACATATTCAGATAGCATCTTGATTGGTAGCCCAAATGCTTCAGAACATTTTCCAACTCAAGGGCGTTTCCCACTTCGCTTACGCCTTCACAAATCGCAAGATGGTGGTGATATCTTGACTGAGGGTCTCTATCTCAAGATTGCATCTCCAAAATTTTACATCCGTCGTCCTGATAGTGTGGTCAATTTTGAACTCAGGCTTAAAGATACCCCTTTAAAGAATGTGACTCTGGTCATAGAGGACGATAAAAAATATCCGGTATTCGGCGCCACAGGCGAAGGGGATATTGGAACTTTGCAATTAGTCTGGGGCAATTCCTTTGAATGGTCCGGACAAGCCCTCAGTAACGAATTCACCATTGATGATACAACCAACCCATCGCTTTGGCGACTGGATATTAATTCCGACACCGACAGTGTATTCGAGATTAGTGGCATTGATCTTACCCCCCTAACCACAATGACAGATCGTTCAAATCATCCATTTATTCGAGTAGGAGATAGTCGAATTGATCTATGGGATACCTTCATCGTGGGAGCCCCTTATATCCAAGCCAGAGATACCATTTTAAATGGTTCCTATGACCATTTAATGAGTTTCCCTGGGTTCGAATATATTGAAGATGATTCTGTGGGTATCAGTGAATACTTACCCTCTCAAAGTGTTGAATTGAACATCATCTCTGCAACGGACATTGTCTGGGCTAAAACAGAGAATCAGCGCATAGTGACTGATTTGGCAAGCTTAAATCCAGGGGACACATTAGAGCTGCTGAAGAATTTTAAGATCGATCATCGACGAGCTATTGAATCATCACCGTCGCAACTTTCCTTTGAAGTCCGATTACCGGATTTGGATCAAGGAGTGATTGATACCATCTTTTGTTCAATTGAATATCCTGATGTGCCTGCACAACCATTTTTTGCAGGGGATAGCATGATGCTTCCTCTGTATAGTGGAGAAACCGTGACCCATGCTTTTCTGATAAATATAGATAATTCCGATACATTCAAAGTAGACCTTGCTTCACATGCCGACATCCATGAGCAGTTCACCACGAAAATACCAGGGAGTCAAGACATTCCCACAATCACCTTTCCACGAGTCGCATTGATAAAAATTGATGCTCAAGGATTTCATTGGATATCAGATCAGATGTCTAGGGGGGATAGGGTTACCGTGCAAGGTTTGATAGGATCACCCGTGACGAGAGGTGAGCGGCCTTTCACAATTCCAGTAAATATCTATCCATTTCAATTTTTTGGCAACACACAACAAAAACATGTATTTAATCAGTGGCCTTCTGGAAAGATGCTTGAGACACATTCTCTGGATAGTCTCCGCTGGAGGCTATATACCGCAAGAGATTCTCTTAAAGAGCTAACCAATGGTATCTCTGACTCTTTACGTTTTCCTAGTTTCTTAGGTGAAGCTGGCGAGATATACTATCTTGAATACTCACCCTGGAATACTTCAGGGTTGGGACTTCGCTACACTCTCCCCATTCTGTTAGATAGCCTACCACCAATGACCACATCAAGGTGGCCATTACCAGGAGATACATCTGAGGATCCCGGTATCCAACCACATCCAATCTCAATTGAAGAAGTTATTTACACACAATACTTTGAAAACCTGCTGGCATCCAGTGAACATTCGAATGAATTGCTGTATTGGGATTCACCTGAGGATCACAACGCTGATACCCTGATTTTGATCGAAGGATTCATACATACCTCTTGGCCAACCTATAGTGTACAGCGGAAGTATGTTTTTGATTCAAATCAAGACTCAACAATTATCTCTGACGTCGTTTCTCTTGAGGAATTGGAATTATCACTGGGTGAAACACTGGAGCGTCTCAAACGAGGTAATCTCGCGTCAGTTGATTCCATTATTAACTTGGTCGGAGCGGATGACCCGGAAGCCAGGAATGTACTTCTTGTAACAACATCCATTGATATGGCTGGGAATATGCACAGTGATACTTTGCTATATCCCCTAATTCACGCCTCTGACGGTCCGATTTATGAACATTTCTTCAATTATCCAAATCCTTTGGATCCCAGATCGGGTCAATCAACTCATTTTAGCTTCCTTGTAAAAGAGGAAAGTTCGGAGGTAAGTATGATCATCCTCGATGCAGGTGGCAGCATGGTGAGAAGATTCTCACAGCAGGATCTCTCAGCCGGCCGACATGAGATTGAATGGGATGGTAGGAATATGTGGGATGAGATCTGTGCAACGGGGATTTATTTTACAATTTTAGATGTGGCAGATCAACCACAAGTATATACAAAAACCCTGGTGGTAAACCGATGAGTTCCAGTTTGAAAATTATACTTCGTATTATATTTGTCACCACCATGATGATGACAAATACAGGAATTGCTCAAGATACCTATGGCTTGTTTGCAGCCTTCAATAGATACAATAGTGGAAGCCAGGCAGCGATGGGAACCAGTCTTTTATCCTCAGGATCCGCTACAGTTATATTCCTGAATCCAGCGGGCATGCAGTTCCTCGAATCCAGCCAAATAGCGTTCACTTATTTAAAGTTAGAACCAAATCTTGATCAGAGACATATGTCTTATGCAGCGACCTACAGATTTGGAAAATCTTTCAGCTTAGGCATGGGTGGTGTCACCTACCTGGTTGATGGCATAGAGGGATACAATGTGGATGCAGAATACACAGGCATGATGGATCTCAATGAAAATCTGTATGTATTCTCACTCGCCACAAGTATAATTTCTCCATTTCATATAGGAGTCAATATTAGGGCAGCCAATCAGTCCATCCATGGCGATAAGCCTGTAGAAGGGACAGCCTATGCGTTGGACTATGGTTTTGTTTACCAGCAAAATGAATGGTTCCTGCTAAGTATGAGCACACAATCTCCTTTTAAAATGAATGAGGGAGAAAGAAGTCTTCCGAGATTAAGGAGTTCTATTGAGCTTGATCTTCCCTTTTTTAAAAAATCTCAAGGAGCTGCCCTTCAGCTCTCTCTAAGCACACAAACTGAGTTTGGGCATTGGACTACTGCTGTCCTGGGAACCCACCTCCAATATCCTTTTACAAAAAGCATCGTTGGATATGCGAACATCAGAACACCAAGCATTTTGCTCATTGAAAATGAAATAATTGACTCTGATTTGGGATATTATACACAGGAACGTTGGGGTGTGAGTGGTGGGATTCAATTAGCTGTTATGAACAATTTTAAGCTAAAGCTGGAAATGACATATCTGAATGAAAAGTATTTTAATCAGCAGATCACAACCATTGAATTAATGAGGTAATTGGACTTTGAAAATGATTAGGAACACTTTTGTTGTCATGATGTCAGGTCTTTATATCATAGCCTGTTCATCATCACAACCCGAAATGCAAGCGCTTCAAAAGCCAAGTTGGATTCAATCACAGGCACCAGGACAGTTCCTTGGTGTTAAAGAGGCATTCTCAGAGGATGAGGCGAGAAGTGGATCTAGAGCTGATGCCTTGTCTCAGATTCGATTTTCTGTTTATGGTGGTCATGTCTTTTCCATAGCTGAGATGGACCTGAAGGAAGGGGAAGAGGGTACAAGTGAGACCTATCAACAAATGTCAAAACTATCTGTGGAGGGCTATGTTCAGGGGACAGCACTGAAAACTTATGTTGAGCAGGATTTCTCGGGGCAAGATCTTGTATATCGATGTTACACCTTGATGGCATTCGATTTCCATAAATATCAGAGCTTTCTCGTGGAACAATCAAATATTATTGAGGATTTATTTGATGCTCTCCAAGCTGATGCTCTCGAGCTGGGCGGTGAACCAAATCCCGAGAAAGTAACTGACCTTTTTCGGAAAATTAATGTTACAGGTTCCGCATTTAAAGCGGTTTTAGATGCTTCTGGGGTAGTGAATAAAAATAGCACCATTGCCTCCATGAGCGAGCAGTTCAGGATTTTAACATTAGATCAAGTTAAGAAAATTCAGATTTCACCGGGATACCAGAGCATTGTATGTAACCCTTTCAGCAGTGAGGGTGTGCATACTCCAGTACAGTTTCGATTGAAGAATGGAAAACCGCTTCAAGGTTTCCCCATTGCAGTCTATAGCCAATCCAAGCTCATCACTCGAGGTAAGACTGATGCAGATGGAATGGTTGTTCTGGACCGCAGAGATAATTGGATGCCAGGGGAGGAAATTAATTTAAGAGTGACACCTGATATTCCCTCTCTGAATCAGTCCGATTTTCCCAGCGTTGATTTAACCCTAACTTTCAAATATATGCTACAGGCGGATATTCAAATTGATTCGAAGAATATTTCTCTTCCATCAGACGATTTCACCAGCAAACTGGGTGCTATCTTTGATAAACAGAGTATCTCCCTAGTGGAAGGAAAACCACACGGTATGTTGAATGGCAAGATTAGCATTTCACCTTCCTCGACTAACTATGGTGTTTTTTATACTGAGGCAATTGCGGTCATAACATTTCATCCAGATTTCCGAAGTCAGAACAAATATGAATTTACCGTACGAAAACTTGCTGAAGGTCGATCCTATGAAACAGCAGCTAAAGATGCATTTAATAATGTTGTCAAAGATTTATCATCTCAAATCGTTGATCAACTCACTCAGAGTAATAAATAGGCAGTGCATTTGAGTACCCGCGGTATGGGTAATGACGCACAATATGCACTTAGAATGGCCTAAGGGATATTCCGATCAGTGATGGGAATAAAAATATATTAGATATCGTATAATTGAAATCAAAAGTGTCACTCGGATATGGGCATAACTAAGGATTTGGAGAGCGGGGGCACAGTTCCATCTTTGATATTGGGATGCAGCAACTAATGGCACCATCCATTCTTGATCCCTTCTCACGAATTGTGGCTACGACAATTGCCAGAAAATGAAGGTTGCTATTGGACTTGGCGATTGAGATTGGTCTCACAAAAGATGGGGCGTATCTTCACCCTATTTTGAATGCACTATACTTAAATATGATTTGAACTATTCAATGATTACGATAAAAAAATCAATATCCACAATCCTTCTCTCCATACTGGTTTTATTTATGGCATGTGATTCTGATAACACTGCACCTGAGCTTGTTTTAACCTCTCCGATTCATGGCTCTGCAGTTCAGGGATCTGTGCTAATCCAGGTGACTGCTTCGGATGCAATTTTAGTGGAAAAGGTAGAGTTTTTTATTGATGGAGTGTTGAAATACACTGCCAAGAGTTATCCAAGGGAATATTCCTGGGAAGCCCGTAACTATGCTGACGGGAATCAACATAGTATTTTTGCAAAAGGATATGACCCCTCGGGCAATGTCGGCTATTCGCAAAACGTGATTGTTACTGTCCCATTGCCTGAGGAAAAAGTGGTCCACAAACACACAGTAAAGTCAGAAGAGAAGATCAGGGAAGAGACTAGTTCTATTTCATCTCAAATAACCAAGAATCAAGCCCCAACAGCCATGTTTACGATCGACCCAGAATCAGGATCAACAAAAACAATTTTTATATTCGATGCTTCAAAAAGTAGTGATCTTGAGGATGATGACTCTCAACTCCAAGTGCGTTGGGACTGGGAGAACGATGGTAAATGGGACACTGATTTTAATGCTTCTATGATTGTTGCCAATCAGTTCACGAGAGCTGGTAGGTATAGTATTATAATGGAAGTTAAGGATACCGATGGATTGACTGATAAAATGATTAAGAATATCATCATTGAGCAAATAAAAGAAACTAAAGTTAGCAGTTATAACTATAAGACTATCCAAATCGGCGATCAGGTCTGGATGGCAGAAAATTTACGAGAGACTAACTACCGTGATGGATCACCAATTCCTGAAATTAAAAGTAACAGTGAATGGAGCAATACAAGTGCAGGTGCATATAGTACATATGAAAATGATAAAAACAATATTGAAACTTATGGCATACTTTACAATTGGTATGCAGTATCAGATGGTAGAGAATTAGCTCCAAAGGGTTGGCATGTACCCTCAGCGTCAGAGTGGCAAGTTTTGACAAATTACCTTGGAGGTGATAAAATCGCCGGTGGGTCGCTTAAAGAAAAAGGAGTAGATCATTGGGTTAGACCCAACACAGGTGCAAATAATTCTAGTTATTTTGCGGCACTTCCTGCTGGTTATCGTGGGTTTGTCGATGGTAATTACTCAAGTATGGGATATGGTAGTTACTTTTGGTCGGCGACGGAACGAGGTGAAACCTATGCATATTTCTGTGAATTGCATTACCGGAATTCAGAAATTCAAAGATTCAGCTTCGATAAAAATTATGGACTCTCAGTGCGTTGTCTTAAAGACTAGGTGTGCCCAGCAAAGTACATTGGGGTGCAAGCACACTGCACCAATAAACTGATGTATAAACTATAGTTAAGATGGTGGACTGTAA
>JABMOW010000023.1 GCA_013204025.1 Fidelibacterota bacterium
AAATTTGATCCCCGTGAGAAATATGGGATTGGCGGTGTGCAAATCGACTTGACGTTGGATTGGTGATTAAATGAGAATTCTTAACACAATAATTATTTCGTTGGCGGTTGTGTTTCTCGTATCAGCATGCAGACATACACAGCCTGAAATTGATGAAGATCTTTCAATCCGTTTTGAAAAGGGAATGGATTACTATAATAAGAGTCAATATAAAAAATCCAAAGAAGAATTTGACTTCATAGTCATGAACAATCCCGGATCCAGGTTAGCTGTAGAAGCACAATACTATCTGGCTGAATCATTGTTTAATACCAAGAAGTATATTGAAGCGACGGTTGCGTTTGAACATTATATCCGATATTCAAATGAGCTCGATAAAATAGAAATATCACGCTTTAGGATGTGTGAATGCGCAATTAAAACTTCCATGGACTATCAGAAAGATCAGGAGAGCACACTCCGTGCGTTAGACCATCTCCAAGGATTTATTGAGGATTTTCCCGCATCAGATTTAGTGCCAGAAGCAACGGATGAAATACGAACAATCCGAGCAAAACTTGCGCAGAAGTTATACGAAACGGGCAGGCTATACTTGAAACTGGAAGAGTACTCTTCAGCCACTATCTATTTTGGTCAGGTGCTTGAATCATATTATGATACTCCGGTGGCCGACGAAGCCAGAATTGGAATAATGTTCTCTTATATTCTGAATGGAGCCTATGATAGCGCTGAATCTTATCTTCGGTTAAACGAAAATAATTTTTCATCAATAGAAAAGTTTGAGGATGGGAACCGCATCTTGCAAAATACCTCTGATGGGAAACTAACTCTCGAGGAGTATATCAGGTTATACAAATAACCGGACTCTTTTTTACATCTTTATATGTTTCCGTTTTAGATCACTTACATTATCTCTAACCGGATGCGACACCGAGGATTAAATTAACGTCTTGATTCCATTGAGTATTTAAACTTTTCGATTTATCACAACATTTATGGCAAATATACATTTTTTCTGTGGAAGCTTTGATCCTCCTCATCTTGGGCATCGTGAGATTGCGAGGATCAGTCGGCAATCTTGTGATAAGCTCATCATTTTTCCAACTCATCAGTCACCTACAAAATTACATTCTCCCTTTTCTTCAGATGTTGATAGATTCGAGATGTCGAAATTCAATTTTTCAGGTATTTCGGAAGTGTTTATCGATGACTTTGAGCTGAAATCCCTTAACAAAAATTATACCATTGACACTATTAACTATCTAAAGACGAAGTATCCGGACGATAAATTGACTCTCGTTATAGGCAGTGATCAATGGAATGATTTTACCAGTTGGTTTTGCTGGGAAGAGATACTGGAAACAGTCAATATTCTATGCTTCAATCGAGAACAAATATCAGATAATGGGAATAAACAAATGGAATACCCAAATGTTCAGTTTTATAGTAATTTCCATTATAACATTTCATCAAATAAAATCCGATCTATGTTTCAGACAAAAGATCTGAATGTTAAGAAATTTCTTTTCCCACAAGTACTTTCTTACATTCAGGAAAAAGGATTGTATCAGGTATGATTCCTGTACTGCAATTCATTTTTGGAGCAATACTTCTTTATTACGGTGCTGAATATTTAATCAGAAGTGGAAAACTCATAGCCGTCAAATTAGGTGCTCCTCCCTTGTTAATCGGGATTACCTTTATCGCATTTGGAACGAGTTTACCAGAGTTAATTGTCAGTATTTATGCAGTTATATCTGGTGCATCTGGTATTGCATTGGGGAATATTATAGGCTCAAACATTGCGAATATTGGATTGATTCTCGGGTTGACGGCCGTTATTACACCTATCCACTTTGTATTTAAGCCTTCCAGAATTGACTTTTATTTCCTACTTACGACTACGTTACTGTTTGGATTATTTTTATATTTTGAAACTTTAACCCGAATTACCGGAATTCTTTTTCTGATTTTATTGTCGAGTTATAGTGTATATTTATATCGTACACATAAGAATGAAGATTTTATTGTAACTGAACCATATACCTGGAAAATGGGGCTGTTCTTTATTTTTGGCATTGTTGGTCTATGGCAGGGCTCAGATTTATTCATCAAAGGTTCTGTTACATTGGCAGAATATTTAGGAGTATCTCCGCTAGTAATTGGTACCACAATTGTAGCGCTTGGAACTTCTTTACCGGAATTGGCCACATCAATGGTTGCTGCTTCGAAAAACGAACCCGAAATCGCTGTTGGCAATATTATCGGATCCAATCTATTTAATATATTAGCAGTAATGGGAATTGTTTTACAGTTTAACGACATCATATTTGAATTTTCTTCGATTTCAATAAGTGTTATCATTATGGTAATATTTACGATGCTTCTAGTGATAATTTTACGCCGATATAACTGCATTTCCAGAAAGTTAGGCTTGCTTTTTCTAATTGTATACACTTTTAGCATTGTCTGGGTATTTCAAACTGGTACAGTTCAATGATCAGATTTGAGAATGTCACGGCATGTTATACCAAAGATACTGGCATATTCAATCTTTCATTCACGATACTTAAAAGTGATATGGTCTTTTTGATGGGGCCAACAGGTGCAGGGAAATCCACGGTTCTAAGAGCCATCATTGGCGATATCCCAATTAATAGTGGTAAGATATTTATAGATGATCAGGAAATCCCTAGATCAAACAGCCGTAAAATCTCTTATTTCAGACGAAAAGTAGGCACTATTTTTCAGGATTTTAAACTGATAAAAAATAAAACCGTTTATGAAAATATTGCATTACCTCTCAGAATTACAGGTACTCCCGGAAAAATAATCAGAGAGAAAGTGTATGAGGTACTAAAGCAAGTAGACCTAACAGGAAAAGAGAAATCTATGCCACTGCAACTGAGCGGTGGAGAGCAGCAGAGAGTATCAATTGCAAGAGCATTGGTAAGTGAACCTCTAGTAATCCTGGCGGATGAGCCAACTGGAAATCTGGATCCAATTGTATCTGATGATATAATAGATATTTTGGAAAAAGCTGCCCAAAATGGCACAACAGTATTAATGTCAACTCATAATTATCCTTTGATCAGACCTCGACAAAAAAGATTTATCGAATTGAACAAAGGATACCTCATCCAATAATGTTCAGAAAATTTATCTTTCTTCTGAGTGAAAGCGTCAAAGCGCTATCCCGCGCGAAAATTCCAGCGCTGATTTCATCAATCACTATTGCGATCACATTATTTATTTTCAGTATTGCATATTACTCACTGACCAACATGATTGGATATTCTCACGATTTTAAACGGAAATATAGAATTGATGTTTTTTTTAGCCCCGAAGTGGAAATGAAACAGGGAATGGAATTATTCAATACAATTTTATTAATCGATGGCATTGAACAGGGCGACTTTGTTGACAGAGAGGATGCAGCCGTTGAGTTTCAGAGATTATTCAATTACGATGTAGTTGAAATCATAGGAGAAAATCCACTTCCTTTTGGAGGGAAATATGAAATAGATAAGTCCTATCGCAAAGCCAGGGAAATGGGAAAAATCGTCAATGAAATCAGATTGATTCCAGGAGTGGATCTGGCTTTATTTAGTACCGGCTTAATCATGAGAATTGATAAAATCATTGGCAACATCGTTGGAATTGGATTTATCATTGGTATTGGCATTTTTATCATTTCCGTCATCCTTGTGAGCAATACAATCAGACTTATCATCCACGCCAAACAGGATGACATCCATACATTACGTCTTCTTGGTGCAACAGATTTATTTATCAAATTTCCTTTTGTAATGGAAGGAATTCTTCAAGGGGTGATCGGGGCAGGCTTGTCCATTTTGGCGATTACGTTATTGAAGTCTATTTTGTATTATATACTGGGAGAGTTTCAGTTTGTAATTCTCGAACCTGTCATGTTGGTCAGTGGGAATATCGTGGCAGGGTGTTTGCTAGGAATCTATGCCAGCTATCGAAGCATTTCAAAATACCTTCTTTAGAGCTGGTTTGAGATATTTTAATATAACCAATTAATAAAATCAGAATTTATGACAGCTTCAAATCGAAAAAAATCTGACAATATAAAAAGAATAATGAAAAAAAAATCTCGACTCAAACGGGATGAGCATCTTATCCACAAGATGTTGAAAGAAGATCTGATTACAGCTATTGATAAACATCAAGCAGGTACTTCGGGCGAAGAACCATCTGAAGTTGAAAATTATAAAGAAAAATACGTCAGGCTTCTGGCTGAGTTTGAGAATTACCGCCGACGAACTTCCAGAGAAAAAGAAGACCTGATTAAATACTCGCTGGAAGACTTTATAAAAGAACTCATACCAACAATTGATAATTTGGACAGAACAATCAGTTCAATTTTACCTAATACTAAAAAAGATCCAATTTTGGATGGTATCAAATTGGTACGGGATAACTTTGATAGGATCTTAAAAAACAACGATGTGGAATCATTCTCCTCCATTGGTAACCCCTTCGATCCTGACTTGCACGACGCGTTAATGAGTCAGGACTCGGATGAACACGATAGTCAGACTGTCATACAAGAGTTTGAGAGAGGATATAAATATCATGATCGGATTATTCGTCACGCTAAAGTCATTGTTGCAAAGTAGAAACTGATAAATGAGAGATTATTACGAAATACTCGGAGTTTCGAAGGATGCTGCACAGGATGAAATAAAAAAAGCTTACCGAAAGGTTGCAATGAAGTATCATCCGGACCGAAATCCGGATAATGAAGAAGCTGAATCTTCTTTTAAAGAAGCTGCAGAAGCTTATTCAGTATTAAGCGACCGCGATAAACGAGCTAGGTTCGACCAATTTGGACATCAGGGACTAAACAACCAAGGCTTCTCTGGTGGTGGATTCTCAAATATGGAAGATATTTTCAGCTCTTTTGGTGATATATTCGGTGGTTCCGGTTTTGGAGATTTCTTTGGAGGTCGATCTCGACAACAACCACGTGGTTCTGATCTGAAGATTGAAATACCGCTTACGTTAGAGGAAATTACTAAAGGCGTTACACGTACAGTAAAAATAAAACGCATGGAAAACTGTAGCCAATGCAGCGGTTCTGGAGCTAAACCCGGTTCTACACCTATGCGATGCTCCACATGTCAAGGATCTGGCGAAGTACGACGTGTACAAAACTCCTTTTTAGGACAAATCGTAAATGTTCAGCCTTGCCATTCCTGTCATGGGTCCGGAGAGCTGATACAAAATCCCTGCTCGCATTGCCGTGGAGAAGGGCGCATCAGAGAGCTGGCTACGGCATCTTTTGATGTTCCACCAGGCGTATCCACCGGAAATTATATGACAAGAAGCGGTGAAGGGAATCGGGGGCCAAAAGGATCATCTCCTGGTAATCTCATGATATATTTTCAGGAAAAAGAACACCCTGTGTTTGTACGGGACGGCAATGATCTATTGATTGATGCTTGGATTCAATATCCACACGCAGTTTTTGGTGCATCCATCGAAGTACCAACGGTAGTGGGCAAGGTGAAATTAAAAATTCCTTCCGGGATAAAAAGCGGTCAAGTATTACGAATCCGAGGAAAAGGATTGCCTGAATTGAATAGTCATAGAACCGGTGATTTATTAGTCAGAATAAATATAGATACGCCACAGAAATTAGATAGTACAGCAAAAAAACTGATGCAGGCGTTATCTGAAGAACTTCCACAGGAACCAGACTTCAGAAAGTTTAGATAGTGCGCATATTCACCAGTGAAGAAAAAAAGATTGTTCTGGCGTTGAGCGCCATAATTTTGCTTGGTGTTATATCCAAAATAATTAAAGAAAAAGTGTTTCTCAATTCCTCTGAAACTCTTAAACTAATTGCTGTTTCTGATGAAATAAAAGGTATTTATTCTGATCCTGACTCGATTGTTTCTAGCTTAGATTCTCTGAGTAGTTTGATTAATTTAAACACAGCGGATGAAATTGATTTAGTAAGTTTGCCCGGTGTGGGTCCTAGTCTGGCTAAAAAGATCATTGCGAAAAGAAATGAACTAAACGGATTTAAGACAATCGATGACATATTAAAAGTGTCCGGGATTGGTGAGAAAAAAATGAAAAATTTTCGTTCTAAAATAACGATTAAATAGTTGGAGGTTAACTTGTCAAGCAAGCCGAACATCGAAAGAAAAATAGGTATCCTGGATTGGGGTATTATATTTGCAGTACTTGTCTTATTTACTTCAATTTTTGTCCCTGCTATCATCTGGAAAGAAGAAGATGTTTTCCGAAGTGACAGTCGGTTTCGAATGCATGTCATTGCTGATGCAGAAAAATTCTATTACGAATTACTCGACGAATATACTGCCGATGGTGCAGAACTATTCAGGGTGATTGAAGCTGCAGCCGATTCATTAATCGCTGACAGCCTATTCACGGATGATCAAATCATTAAACTCGGTGAAAAGATGTATCATGTCAATATGAATCGGGGATTTGACTTAAGGGTGGATACGACTTTTACGCATTCACAAAAATTACAACGAACTTATGAAGACACCATGTATCTGATATCCAAGTCTGATCCTGATCCTGAAGCCAGTACAGCTATTCAAAAATGGGTAAATATTGACGATATTGACACCTTTAAAAGTGATACATTATTCCTTTCCATCGACAGTATGAAGGTAGAGAGCCGCATCGAAAAATATACTGATTACATGCGCAAACGTTTTCATTTGACTACAGATTTACTTAACTGTCCATTGACCGGTAATCCTTACATTCTTGAAATTGATAAATCGGATTCCAGCTATCATCGATTCATAGTTAAAAGTCCAGTACCTGAAGATTATTCCGAACCCAGATTTGGGATATTTAAATTTAAATCAGGCAATCATGGATTTATTAATGATGGCGTTGTAAGCTGGGCGGAACGTGATTAGGGATAGCACTAATTGCTGGCTATCGCACAAATATCAGATTCCTTTTATTATTTACATTGGATACCTTCAGATAGAGGTCCTTTAGTAACCCAATTTGGAGAGGTATCGTTTAGTAATATCTCTCAAAAAGAACCGGATTATTATAGCTATTTAATCCAATCTATCCTCCAAAAATTACAGTTGGAATTACCAGTTTTTACTTTCACGCTGGATAGCAGTGAAGTGTTATTTTCACAAACTAATACCCATCCTGAATTTTCATCTGAAGAGTTGGTCCATTGGCAACTAAAACAATCAACAGACCAGCAGTTTCTGGATTCTTATCGCGTGTTAAGCTATTCACTCACAGATCAAGAAAATATACTGTTGAATATTCACATACCAAATACCAAAATTCAATCAATTGACCAGGCTATGAAAAAGATTTATGGTGAGATGAGAAGTATCTGTGTGGGTATCTTTTCAGCGGAAATTGGCGCGCGCAGTTGGATGAATGCAGGAAAATACGGCTCCTATATTATTTGGCGAATGGGGAAGTACAATTCGGATCAACTATTGTATGTTAAAAATAATGAATTGGTGGCATATTGTCATTCAAAGCGTTCAATCAACAGCTTAAAAAAAATGACCCTCATTGGGGACGAAAAAGTCGTGGATGTATTTTTTGAAGATTTGAATAATTTTCATTCAGGTTCAACGGATCCTTTTAAATCTGCTGAAATGGTTTACGTATACCAGGGTGAAGGTAAAAGTACTGAATTAAAAAAGATTTGCGAATCAGGTATTGATAACATTCGTTTATTGAATCCACTTTCAGTATTAAAGTGCGAAGAGGTATCCAAAGGAAATTTGTATCTCAACTCTCAACTTGCTGAAACAGGTGTATCTTTTCGGGGGATTGATGTTTGATGTCAATCTTATAAATCCTCCAGGGATTCAAATTCAAGGCGACAATCATGTTATTTCCTACCGGGATAATACTCCGAAAAGGGATTTACTAAACCCATCGGAACAGATATCCGCCTTAATAAAACGAACTTCCTCAAAATGGAAATGGATTAGATATTCTGTCTTCTTTTTCGCTATTGCTACACTGGGAATAATCATTTACACTTCCTTAGGAGATACCGTTAAGAGTGGCAGTTCCGAACGGGCACCGTTATCTGAAGTCCAGTTTTTTACAATTTTGAATAGTATGTATGAACTCCGAACGAATAATGTATATTTAGAAATAGCGGAGTATACAACAATATCATCAAGTATTGCTTTTGTCTCTGAAAGCCAGGATATGCTTAATATCCTAGCCCACAGAATTGAGTCTGAATTTCATCATACTGGATGGATATCAGGTGACCTGGTAACAGGGGGACGACTTTTATACCAATGGGTCCCTGCTTTAATTAGTAAGCCAATACAGACGGTATACGTTTCGAAAAATATTATCTTGGATATAGTTAAGGATATGGGGTTGGAATGCCTGATCGAAAACAATGCAATATCTGTTGTCGTACCAATGGAATTAATTGAAGACATATTAGAAAGAATTGATAGTTTGAATCATACACTTAGTATTTCTTTCAGAATAGCTCCCGTTGAAGAAATAGATGCTATTCATCAATACAAACTCGTATTTGAATATCTCACAGATAAATGATTCACATAATTGCAGGAAAATATAAGGGTAGGAAATTCAACGAAGGCCATATCCCTGGTGTACGTCCTACATTAGCCCAGGTAAAAAAATCTGTGATGCAGATATTGGAGCCTTTTGACGGGAAATCAGTTCTTGATCTCTTTGCTGGTGTTGGCACCATGGGGATTGAAGCAATCAGCAGAGGAGCGGATAGCGTGACATTTGTTGAAAAAGACCATCGGGCATTTCAGATATTGAGAAGGAACCTCGCCTCGATCTGTCCAAATGAATCTTTTCTTACTCTCAAAATGGATGTCCGGCGATATTTGCTCGGATACGATGATCAGTTCGACATTATTTTAGCTGATCCTCCTTATGGATTCATTGAATTTAGCCAATTATTAGAAGAAATTAAACCTTTGCTCAAACCAGATGGAATATTTTGTATGGAAATGAGAAAAACAAAGATTGATGGTGACGAATTTCGTATCAAACTGTACGGAAAAACCCAGATCGTATTTTGGAAGAATGCATCATGAAAATCGCAATCTATCCAGGAACGTTTGATCCAATAACTTTCGGTCATATAGACATCATTGGAAGAGCAGCAACGTTGTTTGACGAAGTCATTGTTGCTATTTCACAGAATTCCGAAAAAAAGTCATTATTTAGTGACGCAGAAAGGATTGCGCTCATTTCAGAGTCAGTGAAGAAATGGCAAAATGTCAGCGTTGATCAGTTTGAAGGATTATTGGTCGATTATGCAGCCATCCAAAAAGCAAATGCCATCATCCGTGGATTACGGGCGTTATCTGATTTTGAATTTGAATTCAAGATGGCTTTGATGAACCGGGCACTTAAGGATGAAATCACAACGTTATTTTTAATGCCTCATGCAAAATTTACTCACGTGAGTTCTTCATTGGTCAGAGAAGTTGCTTCGCTCAAAGGTGATGTTTCGTCTCTGGTACCCAATCATGTGGAATTAGCAATTAAAACAAAATTTAATATTGAATAAGTTTATAAAATATTCACATGATTCTCGTGATTTACCGAATACTCGTTTTGTGTTTCCCGAATCGAATGATGAACGCGTGAGTATGGCATGTGCCCATCTTCAAGAAAGTGTTGACGTAATTCCCATTGAAAATTTCTATCCAAAGATTGTTGATTACTTTGAAATTGCACGTAGGATGGAATTCACCAAAAACTGGCCTGGGAATGTTTTAGAAAAATATCTGGAACATCCCCTTCATCTATCCATGATGATGCTAAATACAGATGATGTGGATCATCTGATTGCTGGTGTATCCATTAGTCAAGAGGACATCATCAGAACGGCTCTTCGGATCATTGGTTTGCAGAATCGACATCGTTGGGTTTTCAGTTCTTCTCTTCTGATTTCACCTGCAGGTGATCGAAAATTTACATTTGCAGACTGTTCAATTGTCGCCGAACCCACCCCTGAACAATTATGCAGTATTGCTGGGGAAACGGCCATATTTCATGAAAAGTTGACAGGCGAACAACCGATGGTGGCATTTATATCATTTTCAACCAAAGGTAGTTTTTCACATTACCGGGTCGATAAAGTCATCAAGGCGCATTCACTATTTCAAAAAAAATATCCACAAATCCCAGCTTTAGGTGAAGTTCAGATTGATGCTGCCATTCAACTTGAAAGTACAGAATGGGATGTCGATTCAACTGATTTGGTAGGAAATGCCAATGTTCTTATATTTCCAAATTTAGATGCTGGTAACGTAGCATACCAGTTGACAAAGCGACTGGCTGGTTATCATGCTGCAGGCTCTGTGATCCATGGATTAAAAAAACGCATCACTCTGTTATCAAAAAAATGTGACACTGATGAAATAATAAATACTATGATTTTCGCTTCGAAGTTGAAAGGAGAAAATGCCCACTTACAATTACAAATGTAATGAATGCGGATACACTTTTACCGTTGTTCAAAAAATGTCTGATTCGCCACTTCATATTTGTGAGTTATGTAAAGGAAAGGTAGTTAGAGTGATCAGTGGAGGTACAGGGCTTATTTTTAAGGGTAGCGGATTTTATCTTACGGACTATGCCAGGAAAAAACAAAATGAGAGTACAAACACTCCGGAAAAAATAGAAACTGCCAAAACAAAATCTACTTCAAATGAACAAAAAATAAAAGGAAACTCAAATGATTAAAACTACTATACCGAATTTTGGTGAAAAAATTAGAATGGTTAACGGACAACTACAAGTTCCTGATAATCCCATTATTCCGTTCATTGAAGGTGATGGAACCGGACCAGATATCTGGGCAGCCACTGTACGTGTTTTGGATGCAGCGGTTAAGAACGCCTATCAAGGGAAGCGTGAAATTGCCTGGATGGAGGTTTATGCCGGAGATAAAGCCAATGAGGTTTATGGTTCAGGAACATGGCTTCCCCAAGAAACACTCAACATGATTGACGAGTATTTGGTTTCTATTAAAGGACCTTTGACAACTCCGGTTGGCGGGGGAATAAGATCTATCAATGTTGCATTACGTCAGCAACTCGATCTGTACGTTTGCCTACGACCGGTTAGATGGTTTGAAGGTGTACCTTCACCAGTGAAAGCTCCTGAAAATGTGGATATGGTAATTTTTAGGGAAAATACCGAAGATATTTATGCCGGTATTGAGTTTGAAGAAGGTACAGAGGAGACAAAGGAGTTTATCGACGTCCTGAAAGAAAAATTTGGGGCCAGGTATATAAAGATTAGATTCCCTAATACTACTGGGATTGGTATTAAACCCATATCAAGAGAAGGAACGGAAAGATTAGTGCGCGCAGCATTGGACTATAGTATTAATAATAAAAGAAAATCACTTACTTTAGTTCACAAAGGGAATATCATGAAATTCACCGAAGGTGCATTCAAGACTTGGGGATATCAGGTTGCTGAACGGGAATTTGGGGATAAAGTATTTACTTGGTCTGAGTATGACAGAATCAAAAATGTCCATGGAGTTAAAGCTGCAGATGATGCTCAAGAACATGCCATAGAAGTTGGTAGAGTGATTGTTAAAGATGTAATTGCAGATGCGTTTTTGCAACAGATTTTGACAAGACCAAAAGAATATGATGTTATTGCCACGATGAATCTAAATGGTGACTACATTTCAGATGCACTGGCAGCACAAGTGGGTGGGATAGGAATTGCTCCAGGTGCAAATATTAATTACGATACTGGAAAATCCATTTTCGAAGCAACTCACGGAACTGCACCAAAATATGCAGGTCAAGATAAAGTGAACCCCGGTTCTCTTATTTTATCTGGTGAGATGATGTTTCGATATATGGGTTGGAACGAAGCGGCTGATCTGATACTGAGCTCTATTGACAAGACCATTAGTCAGAAAAAGGTGACTTACGATTTTCACAGGTTGATGGAAGGTGCAGTGAAATTGAAATGTTCTGAATTTGGAGACGCTCTTATCTCCAATATGGAATAGACACTATCAGATATGATCGCCTGAGTGATACTTAAAAGATGTTCTGCTGAAATTCTGATATGATCCCTCATCAGACCATCCCATTATTTGGTTCTTTATGGTGGCAATCGAATATCGCTACCTTAATATCCATCATTCTAATTCTGATATGGGGAAAGCGAAACTCATGGAAGCAAAATCGGGTCCTCTCCTATGCAATCGGAGTTGTCCTGCTATTACGTTATTTCTGGGCAGAATGGTACACGATAGATATCAACTTATGGACGATCCAATCTAGTCTCCCTTTACAGATGTGCGGAATTGCTGCTATCCTTTCGGGGATCGTTCCATTTTGGCGTAATCAGACTGCATATGAATTTTTGTATTTTTGGGGAATTCCCGGAGCACTTCACTCTGTGATAACCCCCGAATTTACAATCGGGACAGAAGGTCCTTTATTCATCGAATATTATATCAGTCATGGCGGTATTATTATATCTGCATTGTTTTTGACATTATTTCTGGGGATGCGACCTCGCCAGGGTTCATGGTGGAAAATCTTCCTTTGGACTCAACCTATCCTCCTCATTATCGGACTCATAAACTACGTGTTGGATGCAAATTATATGTACCTATGCGTTCCACCCGATGTAAATAATCCGTTCGTCATTGGTAGATTTCCTCTTCATTTGATATTTCTAGAATTAGCAGGAATTTTACATTTTTTTATCGTGTACATTCCATTTGGGATCAAATATCGAAAACAGAAAATTATGCTTGAAGACTTACATGGCTCATGAGATACAAACCAGTGAATGACAAAACCTCGGATCTTACACATTTAATATGCAGGATTAATATCCTGTTGAGACGTTTAATAAAAAATGTCAGAGAAAGATAAACATTGTGAAATTTATTGATCAGGCTACAGTTTATGTAAAAGCCGGTAACGGTGGTCATGGGTGCATCGCTTTTTTGCGTGAAAAACATCGTCCCAGAGGTGGACCGAGTGGCGGTGATGGCGGTCGTGGCGGGAATGTCATTCTGGTAGTCAATTCACAATTATCAACCCTCCATGATATAACGTATAATCGTCATTACCGTGCAGGACGTGGCGGTCATGGATCAGGAAACAACCGACATGGGAAGAATGGAGAAGATATTCGTATCCAGGTACCCCCAGGAACGATAGTGAAAGATTCCGAGACCAATCAGATCATTTGTGATTTGACTAAATCAGATGAAAACTTTATTATTGTCCATGGCGGGAATGGCGGCTTTGGAAATTCCCGGTTTAAAACGCAGATGAATACTGCGCCACGGATTGCTAATGATGGGCAGGAGGGGGCGGAAATGACCATTGATTTCGAACTAAAAGTTCTGGCTGATGTAGGGTTAGTAGGATTTCCCAATGCAGGGAAATCTACTTTACTATCTTCCGTTTCTGCGGCTCGACCAAAGATTGCAGATTACCCATTTACCACACTCGTCCCAAATCTTGGGATCATCAAATACGCAGATTTCTCTTCTTTTGTCATGGCTGATATTCCTGGGTTAATAGAGGGTGCCAGTGAAGGAAAAGGCTTAGGTAATCAGTTCCTCCGACATATTGAGCGAACCCGAGTTCTTGTCTTCTTAATTGATGGTAACGATGAACACATTCTGGATCAGTACGATCTGTTGAGAAAGGAACTGGACCAGAAAAATTCCGAACTGAATTTTCGACCTTCAATGGTATTACTCACAAAAAAAGATACCTGGACAGAGCATCCTCAAATTGATATGGCAGAATTTAAAAACGTTCCCGTGATGTCTATTTCGTCTGTAACAGGCGATGGAATTCAGGCCGCAATTCATAAGATTGTCTCATTGATAAACATTATACCTGATGATCCCGACTAACCAAATCATTAGCCTCACAGCTGTTGAGGGCGTTGGCCCTGGCAGGATAAGATCAATTATCCGAACTTACCCTCAATTGGATGATATTACTCATTTGACGGTCAAAGACCTCTTGCAAGTAGAGAGAATTTCGCATGATATTGCAGGTAAAATTCAAAAAGTGGATCTTGATCATGGTCAAATAGCATTAGATAAAATTCAAAAACTCGGTGGCTATTACTCTTCGTACTGGGCTGACGACTTTCCCGAACCATTAAGGTCAGTTTACGATGCACCAATTGGAATATTTGTCCTAGGTACACTTCAATCTATACCTTGCATCTCCATCGTCGGCACACGTAAACCTACTCTGTATGGTAAAAAAACCACCCAAAATCTCACAACTGCCCTGTGCCATGCAGGATTAGGTATTGTCAGTGGATTTGCACGTGGGACCGATACCATCAGTCATGCAACTGCCCTCGAACAAGGAGGATTCACTATAGCAGTCCTTGGAAATGGTGTCGATATCTGCTATCCTGCTGAAAATCATAAAATTCGCGATCAGATTATTGAGAAAGGCGCATTCATTTCAGAATTCCCGCCAGGCACTCGTCCTGATGCAAAACATTTCCCACGACGGAATCGGGTTATTAGTGGATTGTCCCGCGGCGTTGTAGTTATTGAAGCAGGAAAAAAAAGTGGCGCTGTCATATCTGCGCTCTATGCACTAGACCAAAACAGAGAAGTATTCGCCGTCCCCGGGAAGATTGATAATCCAATGTCGTACGGATGTCACAGGTTAATCCAACAAGGCGCCAAATTAGTCACTTCCGTGCATGATATTTTGCTGGAACTGAAGCTCGAAAAAGTTCCACAGCAAATCACCTTGCTACCAAATCTGACAGAAGAGGAAGAACGGGTTTTTCATATTTTAGGAACGGATGAAGTTCATATTGATGACCTATGTTCCGAATTGCAAATGGATACTCCAGAAATGCTGTCAATTTTACTAATGCTTGAACTTAAAAGCCTGGTAATCCAACAGCCGGGTAAATATTTTATTAGAGCTTGAATGCATCTTGTCAAGTATGTCCTCGAATCTACGATGATGGAAAATAATTATTTTTCGGCAGCGAACAAAATGGGCCGTTAAAATGGGCCGTTATTACAATATCGATTTCATAAGTGAACTTAAAGTGTGAATCCTTCAAGTCGACACAGTATAAAGTCTCTGCTTAAAACCAGGAACTTTATCTTTCATTTCTTTTGTGAAAATTTTACGAGTTCTAAACAAAGTATAATTCCGCTTCAATAAAATTGAAATAAGCAATGTCAGATTATCATAAACTAATATCACTCTTTTATCTCATTTTCTATTTGTTCTTTTTTAGCTGTACTCATCGCCCCGAAGTAACTGATGAATGGCCGGATGGTACTCCTCAAAGATCAGAGAAAATATTGAAATCAGGACATTCGGTTGAATATTCGTATTATCCAAACGGAAAGCTGGAATTTAAAGCCACGTACTTCAATGATATGCTTGATGGTAAATCTGAATATTGGGATGAAAATGGTCATCTTAAATCCGTATCAACTTACTCAGCAGAGAAGCTGCACGGGCTTTGGCTACAGTATAAAACAGATGATAGGGTTATTCATTCCGTTGAGTATTTTCACGGTCAAAAACACGGTCTTGAGATCTGGTATTGGGATAATGGTCAGAAGAAATCAGAACAACGATTTGAATTTGATCATCCGGCAACGGATATAAGAAGATGGGATTCTGGTGGTAAACCTATGAATTGAAGAGTATTCTGTTTTTTACCCGGGTTAGTTTTAAATAAATTAGAACAAACTCATTGATTCAATGTTTGCAAATTTATCAATTATAGAAATAACTGGAGACAAAATGAAAAAAGTACTTTTATTAAACTCAATCATCATTTTAATTATGATCAGTTTTGTATTTACTGTAGATCGGAAAGACTCTAATGCACCGGTAAAAGATGAGCAATTTAAAATTGAATCTAAAAAACTGAAAATAGAATATGCTGCTCTTGAAAAACAAATCTCTGATTATTATTCTGAAGAGTTCAAACATCTAAAAGAACAACAAACAACAGAATTAGAGACACTTCACAGGGAACTAAAGGAAAAGTACTACGAGTTGCAAAAGAAATATGATGTGAAAGATTCTCGTCAGAACATGCCAAATACGGATGCGAGATCCTTGAAAAAAGATGAAAAAATCAAACCCAAAAAAGGAACTCCAAGGAAACCCACAGCGACTAAACAAAAGAAAAAACCGGGTGCCAAATAACAATACGATATTTCTAATAATTTTACCTTCAATTTGATTTAAGTCTGATGGAAATTCTAGCCTACCTGTTATTGAGTTTTGTGTTGATCATTTGGATAGGTATGATCTTTTTTGAATTAGTTTCCGCCTTCCCCGAAGGGGCTCTCGGTATCATTGTAATTATTGCATTTTCAATTCTTTTTATTAAAGCGCTCAAAGAACGAATCAACAATAAAGAGGATGATCATTATGCAAAAACCGTTAAAAAATAGGAGAAAATAATTGATCCTGACCACGCAAGACTCCTTTTCTGAATATGAGATTATCAATACACTTGGGGTAGTGAAAGGAAGTACCGTTCGAGCCAGACATTTGGGAAAAGATATCTTCGCTGCTATTCGAAACATAGTAGGCGGAGAGATTCCAGAATACACGAAAATGCTGGCTGAATCCCGTGAACAGGCCTATGATCGGATGATTGATGAGGCAAAACAACTGAGCGCTGATGGTATTGTATGTCTTCGGTTTGCTTCATCATCGTTAATGCAGGGTGCAGCGGAAATCCTGGTTTACGGTACTGCAGTCAAATTAAAGAAAAAAACTCAATAAGTCTTTTAAAAATCAAGCATTAATACCACACCATTATCAAATATTTAAACTCTTACCTTTTATAACAAAGGAAAACTTGCTCATGCGATTCATAATTATAATTTTTATTATTGGACTGTCCTTCGCAAGTCAACATGCGAATATAAATCAACCATTTGAGATTAAATCTCAAGTGAATAGTACAATCTCCATTTCATTTATGCTTCCCGATTCTACTATCCAACTAGATGGCCGTTTTTCCAAAATTAGTCCGAATCATTTATCGAGAACTACGGATGAGCAGAGTCCTGACCTGCCTGTATTTTCAAAAATGTACTTGATGAGTCCGGGTAAATCATATGAATTTGAGGTTATCATAAATCGATCACACGATTTGACCGATATTATGCCCTTTCCGGCAAAACCATTAGACGATCCTGCTTCTCTGGATGTATCAAATTTCCAATATTCTGACAGGGATGGCGTATTTCCTCAACAAATTTTAAAAACATCTGAACCTATGATCATGCGTGGTAACCATATCACGCAATTCAGTCTGATCCCTTTTCAGTATCATTTTGAAACTAATACCCTTACCGTGATCGATGAAGCAGAAATACGGATAACTGAAACCATTTCGACAGATCCTCAACCCACTAGAGCTCGATTAAGATCCAAGGCAATGGAGCCTCTTCTTTTTTCAATGGTGATCAACTATCTACCGGGCGATGAAGATGAGTATCAGCAGCCTTCCATCCTGTATATTTGTGGAGGAAATGCTATCACCAATCCTCTATTTCAATCGTTATTGCAGTGGCGTCGTGAGCAGGGTTATGTGGTCTATACCGCAGAAATAAGTGAAATTGGATCCGATATACCAGATATCGAAAATTACATTCAAACGGCCTATGATACATTTTCGCCACCACCGGAATTCATCGCTTTAGTAGGGGATACGGGGGGCGCATTTGGAATTCCCACCTACTATGAAAATTGGTCGATGTGTGGTTACAATGAACCTTGTTACGGTGAAGGAGATTACCCATACTCTCAATTAGAGGGAGATGATATTTTACCGGAAGTCTTTATCGGAAGGATTTCCGTGAGAAATAATACTTCTTTATCAATTGTATGTAACAAAACGATTAACTATGAAAAGGGACTCAACGCTGACGAAGGTTGGTTTGAAACAGCTTCTCTTGCTGCAAATCCGGATCTTTACGGTAACGGATTATCAATTGTTACGACTAACGAATACATTCGAGACCTAATGGAAGCCAACGGAGTAGAAGATGTGACTCTAAATATTCAACCCAATATGGCTGCGATTTCATATTGGATGAATAACCAATTAAGTCAGGGCACTTCTTATTTGAATTTTCGGGGATTGTATGGTCCAGCTAGTTTTGACATCGATTTCATCATGAACGATTTGCAAACTAATACCATGTTACCACTGGTCATTTTCATAACCTGCGGAACCGGGAGTTTTGCATATGAAACTGCGGCACCCATTGAGCAATTTTTACGTTCAGGAACCAGCCCTGCAAACTATTCAGGAGGAGTAGCAGCCATTGGTACTGCCACTTATGGAACTCATACCCCCTTTAATAACATTGTTGATATGGGCGTCTTTCATGGGATATATGCTCTGGGCGTAGAGACTGCCGGTGCAGCATTGGTAGCCGGAGAATTGGCACTGTTCAACACTTATCCTGACAATCCGGCGAATTATGTGAACATTTTTACGCATTGGAATAATCTGATGGGTGATCCTGCACTTCGTTTATGGACAGATACCCCCGGAGCACTTTTTGTTGACCATCCGCTAACTCTGATGCCGGGGAGCGATTATTTCACGATATCTGTTCAAGATTTTAACGACGCGCCAGTAACAAATGCCGTGGTTAGTCTATTACCCGAGAATTACCCATCAGCAGTAACGGCTATTACGGATGATGCAGGTGAAGCGCGAATACCGATTTTCGAAGATATGGCAGGAACTGCAAAAGCTACCATCACCAAACGAAATTATCTTCCATACCAAATGGATGTATTGATTTACCCCGAGGGTACAATTGTTGAATTAGCATCTCCGGTTAATATCGACGATCAGAGCAGCGGAAATGGCAATGGATCATTGGATCCCGGAGAGACAGCTCAATTAACGGCAACATTTATGGTTAGTGGTGGTGATTTACCAAATGGTGGAGAGATTTTAATTACTGGTACAATGGTAGAGATTTTGGAAAATACTTGTTCGTTTCCAGCGGTAAGTGATGGAGGTAGCATTTCATGCAGTTTCGGATTGATAGTCTCACCTGAAGCATCCTTTGACACTGATATCCAATTGACTGCTCACATAGATGATTTGACTGGTAATGCCTGGGAAATTCTGATTCCTGTTAATATTAGCGGCTGTCAATTGCATTTGACTGAAACTCAAACCTTTACCTCAAATGATCTTATCCCAGGTTCGGAAGTTACGCTCAACCTGTCTCTCGAAAATATTGGGATATTTGAAAGCGGTTTAATTACAGGTGAACTTTATTCCGCTGATGAAAATGCTGTCATTATTTTATCAGGAAACATTGAATTTAACTCAATATTTCCCGGAATGGATGGGGAATCAACAATTGATCCGGTTATTTGGATACCGGACTATGCAATCTGGGGTTCGTCTGTGGATCTCCAATTATCACTGGAAACTGAAACAGGCGCTATTGTTAATCTGACGATACCTGTTAATTTAAGTGAAAGTACGATTGCCGAACCTGTCGGTCCAGACGACTACGGGTATTACATTTATGGGAATGAAGATAGATACAGTTTGGTAGCCGATTATCTTTGGATGGAAATAGACCCTGAATACGGCGGATATGGGACACCCCTTCAAATGATTGATTGTGGTGAAGGGATTCCTTACGATCAGGACGCAATTGAAATTGATCTTCCATTCATATTTCAGTTTTACGGTGAAGAATATTCTTCGATAAGTGTGAGTACCAATGGATGGTTATCCTTTGGTAGCACTGATCTCGTCTCATTTAGAAATACGCCTGTCCCTGGTGCTGGAGGACCTTCTCCGATGGTAGCAGTTTTCTGGGATGATTTGATAACTTTGGGTGAAAATGGCGGATGCAATGGACAGCCTTTTGGTGATCTGTTTTATTATGAAGATCCTTCAGGTCGGTATATGATTGTTGAATGGTCGGATGTGAGAACTGCTCAAAATAATGACATTGAATCTTTTCAGGTGATCCTTTATAATACAAGTGATCTGACTCCTACTGGTGATGGAGAATTGCAATTTCAATATAAAGTATTTAACAATACTTCAAACGGACAGTACTTGCCTGGGTATAACGGGCTCATCCATGGTTCATATTCTACGATTGGACTGGAAGATCATACTGAGTCTGGAGGATTACAATACTCATTCAATAATATTTATGACGAGTTGGGTGAACCTCTTCAAAATGAATCATCATTGTTTATTACGACTCGGTATCCGCAAAACTTGTTCACTGCGGGCACTACCATCGGTGTCCCTCCATTGACAGTTATTTTTGAAGCGAGTGATACCGGAGGAGATATCGTCCATGAATGGGATGTGGATGGTGATGATATCATTGATGGTACTGGAGATGTTTTTGAGTGGACATATGAAGATTACGGACATTACACAGTAACCATGAATCAGATACAAGATGGACTATCACAATCAGAATATCAGCTTAATTATATCCATGTGGTATCCACGGGTTGTACCGATCCAATCGCAGAAAATTATGATCCGTCAGCGGAATTTAATGATGGTTCCTGTATGTATATTTACGGATGCCTTGACCCCTCTGCCGCCAATTATAATGATTCTGCTACAATGGACAGCGAAAACTGCTTCTATATGCCATATGTTGAATTCGAAGTACCAGGCATTTATTTTAATGCTTATTTTGGATCTGATGTGGATTTAGAAGGTGATTTAGCCGTAGTTGGGGCATATAATGACTCAACGGGTGGAATGATGTCAACTGGTGCAGCTTACATTTTCAAAAGAGATTCAGGAGGAATTTGGGATTTGGTCACAAAGCTCACTGCCTTTGATTCAGGATTAATGGATTATTATGGATTTTCGGTGGATATCAGCGGTGATCGGGTTGCTATTGGGTCGTATCAAGATGACAACGAAAGAGGAATTAATGTGGGAGCTGTTTACGTCTATCGCGAGGATGATTCGGGGGTATGGAGTTTAGAGGAAAAAATCGTTCCGTTTGATGGTGAATTAAGCGACAATTTTGGATATGCTGTCAAGTTGAAAGGAAATCACCTCACATCCACATCACGAAAAGATGATATTGACGGAAATTCAAATCAAGGTTCCGTCTATTTCTATCAATATTCTGACATGAATGGTTGGGAAATGATCCAATATGTGACTCCGGTGGATGGCGATGGTGGTGATTCATTTGGTCATGATATGGATATTAATGATCAGTTCTTTCTCGTTAGTTCACCTTTAGCAGACACAGACGGACAAGTTAATACTGGGAAAGTCTATCTTTACGAGAATGACGGATCAACCCCATGGGTTCCGATAGTAACCATTTTACCGATAGATGTTCTTCCGCAGGACCAATTTGGAGCATCTGTGTCTATATCGGATAATTACATGGTAATGGGCTCCCCCAATGATGATAATAACGATCTACAAAATTCAGGCTCCGTGTACATTTACCGAAATCTAAACGGTACATGGATTTTTGATGATTTTTTGACAGATGAAACCGGAGATATAAACGAAAATTTTGGAAAAAATCTGGCTATTGGCGGGGATTACATTTCAATTCATGGTGGAAACAAAGTCATCCTATACCATCGAGAAAGTAATGGACTATGGCAAAAAACATCAGGGTTTGAGTCACCTGTTGTCGGCCCGATGATTATTAATGAGAATCGCATCATTACCGGGAATATGATCAGCAATAGTGCTCGTATTTATCTCTTGGATGAATGGGACGACTGGTTAACAACAGCGGTACCTGGTGATTTAAATGACGATACCCAAATTGATGTCCTAGACGTTGTAATAATGGTTGCTTATATTATGGGGAATATTGAGTTGTCCGGGAATCAACTTATTTCAGCTGAGTTATCCGGTGACGGAATAATTGATGTTCTGGATATTGTTATTCTCGTGGAACTGATTCTTTGATGAAACAATAAAATCAGATAATATTTATTCGATTACTGTTTTATTCTCAAAATCAAATAAGGTCATTTTTCGCAATTGGTAATAAGCAACCCAGTAGTCTTTCAGAGTCTGGTAATATTGACGATGGGTGGCATCCAATCCATTTTGGGCTAAAAATAGTGTTGTAACGTCTGTCTTTCCAATAAGATACCTTTCCTTCGCAACTTTAAATTGTTGCACAGCAATTGAATCCGAGATGGTAGCCACTTTTAACTGAGCCTCCAATAGCTGGAACTCCTTCACCTGATATTTTATATTCTGCTCAAATTCTGTCTCAAATAATTCGGCAGATATATCTGTTTTGGCTTTATTTTCTTCCGCCGCCAATAAATCCATTTCATTTTTTGATCGGGTTATGGGAATTTCAAACCCAATAGAGAAGAATTCGCTGTCCAATGGTTTTTTGTATAGATCACCTACATTCTGTGCAGTCTGGTTGTACCCAACTCTTGCCGTCATATCTGCAGATAACCATTGATTCTTTTTAGCAATCTGGACTGCTTGTTCAGATTCTAATTTTTGGACCTGCCATGAGATCAGGCTGCTTCCATTACGTTTCGCTAATGCAATGGCAGTTTCTGGTTTAATATTGAAATTTTCCAGTTTTTCAGGCAAAATGATTATGAACTCATCTTTTTCATAAAACCCGATTAATGATTTAAATTTTTCATAATTGCGTTCGTAATTCAACTTGTTTCGATGATAATTATTTTGTGAATTCATCACAGCCAATTCAGATTGAAGGAGTTCATTTTCAGCTATTTTCCCAACTGAATATCTGCCTTGTGAAATCCGATAAATCGTATCATTCACGGTAACATTAAACTCAGAGTTTCGAAGTAGCTGTTCCGAAATATACAGATCGAAAAAACTGGACGTGATCATCACAGCCAAATTTTCTTTATTTTCCACATACTGTTTTTTAGCAATCGTTATTTCAAGGGATTCAACATTTTTAGCCCCCTTCAAGTGATTGTATTGAAACAACGGTTGGGTGTATCCCAGAACCAGGGGAGAGGCACGCCAATTGTACGTATGGGTATCCCCAAACGCATCTTCTCTGCTGATATTACTTGAGGCAAAAATATTTCCACCGGTAGCTACGATATTTTGTGAAAGTTTCAGGTTGATATTGGAAGAAGAGTGGCTTTGCATATGAAATTCGTAACTTCCGTCTGGTTGAAGGATCCGATTTATTGACCGGTCCAATTCGGGAATGCTTCCATTCAAAATGATCTGTGGTGACAATCCTGCACGGTATGCTTGATAACTCCAATGGTCTGCCTGATATCCATGGTGAAGGATTTTCGCATCCTGACCATTGGTGAGGCCAACTTGGATACAATCCTTCAGAGATAATTCTTTTTTTTCACCAAACGTGAATGCAATGAAAAATGTTATGGTTAATAATCCCAGTTTATTCATCAGATATCCTGTTCTGTTAATTCAAATAATTTATTCATAGCGGAGGAGAGCCACTGGATCCTGCAAGGCAGCTTTCCGGGCGGGGTAGATGCCAAAAACCAGACCTACCGCCACAGATACAATGAATGAAATGATGACGGAAGAATAGGTAATAATGGTGGTAATTCCTGTGGATTTTTCTATCCCTGTGCTCAGAATGATACCAAGTAAAATCCCGATGCATCCTCCAGTGATGGTGATGATAACAGCTTCAGCAACAAATTGCATGGAGATATCTTGTCTTGTGGCACCGATGGATTGTCGGATACCAATCTCTTTAAACCGATCTAGGACAGACGCCAACATGATATTCATTACTCCGATTCCCCCTACAAGTAATGAAATAGAAGCGATTGCTCCCAGAACAATATTGAAAAGCCGCTTGGCTTTTTGTTCCTGTTGAATTAATTGTTCCGGAATTGAAATTTCAAAATCGATCACTTTATAATGGCGGCGTTCCAGCATCCGTTTGATGACTTCTGAAATCATGGAAATATGTTTATTATCAGCCACGTGGACTACAATTTGATCCAACTGATGATAATTTTCATCCACTGAACTTTGTTCCTCGTCTGCTTCTATGCTAAAAAATCTTGATCCTCTTGACATTGTCATGACTTTTTCAGGTGTGACAAGACCGCGGTGTTTATATCGAATTAACATTGCACTGATCGGCGTGTAAATATCCATATTATAGTCACGGATGCCCAGAGATTTTATGTTTTCCGACGTGATGTTCTGTTTAGTCAAAACGCCGATGACTGTTAGCCACAATTTGCCGCATTTTATCTGTTTGCCGATAGGGTCTTCGCCTGTGAAGAATTTCGTCTGAATTTCGGATCCGATAATGCAGACTGGTAGGGCATCCTTAAAATGAGTATATGAAAAATAACTTCCCATTTTTAGAGAGTTTTCACGGATAGCCCAATAGTTTTGATCAATCCCCACCAATTTTGCAGATCGTCTCAATCCGGAATGGATGACTGTGGTTTCTATAATTATCTCGGGACTGACAAAATCTACATGTGGAATAATGCTTTCAATACTGGCAGCATCTGCAAGTGTCAAACCGGGAGAGTAATGTTTTTTATCAGACTTTGCAAGGTCATCCTCATTAATAGATTCTTCCACTTGTTTAACAGCGGGAGTGATAATAATATTATTAGAACCCAATAATTTCAATTGATCAAGAATTGTTGTTTCTGCGCCCTTTCCGATGGCAAGCATTGTAATAACGGATGCCACACCAAAAATGATACCTAAAGACGTCAGTAATCCTCTGATTTTATTATCCAAAATAGCATCCGATGCGATGATGATATTGGTTAGATACTTGTCGATAGTTTTAATTAGCGGTTTTTCCATGAGTAATTATAACGATGAAATAATACTGTAGGGGCTTCTAAAAATTTGATTCATCATCTGGGAAGGAAATTGAGTTCATCTGCATTATCCGGGGCAGATAAATAAATATGATCCTCACGAGCTAATCCATCTTTAATAACAGCAAAGTTATCATTGATAACTCCAAGATCTATAATCAGCTTAACGGCACCAGCACTGGATTTTTTATAAACATAGCTTACTGAATCCTGATGAAAAATACATTCAAGGGGGATGTAAAGGACTGAGTCCAGTTTTTCTACGATAATCGTATTTGCAGTTGTCATTGAGGGTAGGAGAGTTGAATCAGATTCATCGATTTCAACGACTACCTCGAATACCTTCGAATCGGAATTGGGCTGTTTTTCTCCCATATTTGCAACGTTTGTCACGGTGCCGTGAAGTACTTTTCCCTGGTTTGCATCCATTGTCACGATCACTGTCTGATTCAGTTTTATTTTTTGGATATCCACTTCATTCACATACGTGATAGATTCCATCATTGACAGGTCAGGGAGTGTAGCAACTACTGGATCCCAAGTGCTGATGGTCGAACCCACGACCTTTTTCTTTCCGTTCCATTCCTTTGCGTAGATCACGATGCCATTTTCCGGTGCATGGATTTTAAATCCCGTTGAAACTTCCAATTGTAAATCATATTGCCGCTGTTCTTTTGCCAAATCGGCCTCAACAATTTTGATCTTTTCGATTGCCTGCTGAACTTTCGTCTGATAATTTTCTTTAGCTTGCTCAAGGCTTCTCACTGCTTTTTCCAGATTGATCTCTGCTTGTCGTTGAATAGCTGGCGCTTCAAATTTTGCCTGATCCATTTGAAGCTGCATCTGTTCCAGGTTATACCCCAAATTGGTTATTTCGTTTCTTGCCTGAGAAAGAGTGAGTGTTGAATCTAACTTTGCTTGTACCAATTGAGAGGTGAGCTTGTCCAGATTGAGTTCGGTTTCTTCCATATTGCTGGTAAGCTCGGATCGATCAAGTTCTGCCACATAATCGCCAGCTTTTACGACGGTTCCTTCATCAACCAAGTCAGTAATTTTCATATTCCATATCCTGGCCATTCTGGCTTTAGATGGTCCACGGATTTCAGTAGAGTTCTTTGCCTGCAATTCTCCGGTCGTGGTTACCGAGACAATGAATTCACCAAATTCAGGCTGCAATAAAATGTCGTCTGCTACGGTAGACGATGATTTTTGGATATTCCAAAATATTAATAGAATTACCAATGCCGGGATTGCCAGCCAAAACCATTTTTTATTCATGATGAATTCCTAAAAGAGTGAAAAAATATTAACAAAGTAACAGAAAAATTCATATTATTGTTTCCAATAATTTACTATTTTCATGGTAATAAACACTGTCACGGTTTTCCACGATATGACCTTAGATTTCAACTTGAAAATAAAAACCAATAAGGACATTATGGACATCTCACACATACAATGGTTAACTAATAAATTAAGAATTACGTTCAGTATTCTGATACTTCTCCTGACTACCCATCTTGTTGCCGGAACCACAATTACTATTCTTGAAACTTCCGACCTGCATGGATTCATCCACGATTGGGATTTCTATAGTAATTCACAGTATGATCAGGGTCTCGCCATGGTGGAGACTATAGTCAGGGAGGAACGGATGTCCGATCCTGACCTGCTATTATTGGATGGCGGTGACACATTTCAGGGAACCCCTCTTCTATATTATTACAACATCATAAAACCGGATAGCCCGAATCCCATGGCAATCGCGATGAATGCCATGAATTATGATGCAATGACGATCGGAAACCATGATTACAACTATGGTCAGATTGTGTTGGATAAAATCATTGGTGAATTGAATTTTCCAGCAATGTCGGCAAATATTCGCGATGATCAGTTAGATGAAAAATACACACCATATTTGATTAAAACGGTAAAAGGGGTAAAAGTAGGGATACTCAGCCTAACTACTACCGGGATACCCGTTTGGGAAAATCCGGCAAATATTGGGGGACTGCAATTTAACGATGCCGTGGAAACCGCCATTGAATACGTACCTCGAATGAAGGCAGAAGGTGCAGAAGTGATCATCGCCCTTGCCCATAGTGGAACCCATCTGGAACCTGAAAATTCGCGTGACGCACAGAGTTGGATGACACCAGTTTCTCAATGGGTTGATAAAGGGTATGCAGATGTTCCGGATCAAAATTTTGTGATCAAATTGGCGGAATCTGTACCTGAAATTGACGTGATCATGGCAGGGCATGCTCATTCAACGATTCCGCAGAGTTTTATCAATGGAGTTTTAGTTGTTGAACCTTCGTATTGGGGTAGGGGAATCTGTAAAGTGACCATTATGTATGATGGAGATAAGGTGACCAGCAAACAAGGTGAATTCATATCTGTGAAAGGAAAAACTGCGGATGTGGATATCATTCAGCTGACTGATGAATATCAGAGTACTGCTGTAAATTATATTAACTCACCTGCCGGTTATGCAACGATGGCGTTCGATGGTGGCGATCAGGCGCGCATTCAGGATACACCACTCGTGGATTTTCTGAATACTATTCAACTGGAAATGGCTAGTCGCGCAGGATATCCTGCTCAAATCGCTCTCGCTGCAGTTTTTAACAATTCCGGAGGATTTGAGGAGGGTACTATCACGATTGCAGACGTGTATAAAATCTATCAGTACGATAATACCTTATATGTGTTGGAGATCACCGGGGATATTCTCCGGCGAGCCTTGGAACATAACGCCCAATACTGGAATCAGTTGGAGCTCCAAGAACCGAACGATGTAACGATCGAATCGTTAAAATCAGGTAATACACGTGACTACAATTGGGATATGTATTCTGGCGTGGATTATGTGTTAGATCTCACAAAACCCATCGGGCAGCGGGTTGTTTACCTTGAGCTAGAAGGTCAACCGATTAAACCTGATCAGAAGTTGGTCCTTGCCATTAATAATTACCGGGCAGGCGGCGGGGGAGGCTATTCCATGTTTAAGGAAGGAAAAATACTGTGGCAATCACAATCGGTGATCCGCGATTTTATGGTGGATTACATTTATGAAACTCAAATTTTAGATCCTGACGATTATTACAACGAAAATTGGCATCTCATCCCGGAGTGGATGCAGGATTTACCCAAATAGAGAGGAATTACGATGACCAGACAAGAAGCATTTAACTTACTTTCAGAATACACAAAAAAAGATGGCCTCATCAAACATGCATTGGCAGTGGAAGCCTGCATGACCGTTTATGCCCGCAAGTATGGTGAAGATGAAGAAAGTTGGGGTATTGTTGGATTACTCCATGATTTCGATTATGAAAGATTCCCAACCGTGGAAGAACACCCATACAAAGGCGCTGAAATCCTTCGTGAGAAAGGGGCTCCAGAAGGGTGGATTATTGCCATTATGGGTCATGCAGAATATACAGGCGTTCCTCGCGATACGCTTATGGCAAAAGTATTGTTTGCAGTAGATGAATTAGCCGGAATGGTTACTGCTGTTGCACTAGTCAGACCGTCTCAAAAGGTTGAAGATGTGAAGGTAAAGTCTGTAAAGAAAAAGTTGAAAGATCGTTCTTTTGCAGCATCCGTGAACAGGGATGATATTCTAAAGGGTACGGAAGAACTGGGCATTACTTTAGAAGAACATATTCAATTAGTGATTGATGCTATGAGTTCAGTCGCGGCTGCTTTGGGACTGTAGTTCCACCACATATACCGAATAAACAGGATGCGTGTTATTTAAACCAATTGCGAACTTCACTTCGGGCATGAACAAGATCTGCCTGTTCAATATGGAGAACATTTGCAATCTGCTTGATGACAAAGTCCTCAAGGTGATGTAAAGCGCCATCAGAATATCCCACTTCATAAATGCAATGAATAAAATCAAGTTTTTCTTCAAAGTCGAATGTTTGGTTTAACAGCTTCCCGGGTTCAAATAATCCGGTGCCATGTTTTCTCAGATGCCGTGATTCTTCCAATATCTGGCTGGCGTCTTGGGGCATGATATTGAAAAAATCAATCAAAATATCCTGAACTGCTTCTAATTCATTCATTTCGAGAATTTCATCTGCTTCTGCCACTGCCAACAGCAGAGCACCGCAGGCAATTTGTATATCTTTTGAATAGTTTGTAGTCATTTAATAATGTAACCTTTTATTGTGATCTGTCTCCAACCTACAAATAGTTATAAAATGGAGTATCAAATATGACTGAAAACCTAACGAAAAAAGACTTCCTGGAAAAAGTGTTTAATTATGAAGTTCACCAGGATTGGAAGTACGAAGGAACTGAACCTGCTATCATCGATTTTTGGGCATCTTGGTGCGGTCCCTGTAAAATGGTAGCGCCCATTCTGGAAGAAATTTCAGAAGAATACTCAGGAAAAGTTAAAGTGTACAAGGTAAACACCGAAGAAGAACAAGAGTTGGCAGGCTCATTTGGTATCAGAAGCATACCTTCTCTGCTCTTTGTGCCGATGGATGGAAAACCACAAATGGCGGCTGGTGCTTTACCAAAAGACGGCTTTAAAAAAGCTATTCAAGATGTATTCAACATTGCTGATCCCTCAGAAGTAAATTAACAAAATCCGGTACGGATTGTATATGCAGGCTCTTATACAGTCCATACCAAATTCACCCCATACCAATCTTTGACCATCATAGGATTATTCGCTAAATAAACAATTCACTTCCGAAGGATTTCACTAAATACCTTCAGCCATTGACCGGTAAATTACACTTGCAGAATCTGCATCGTTTAACTTTTCAAATTCACAATTACCGGGATATTATTTAAACTTATCATATGAAAATTGTCAACGTACATCCGGGACAACTGGGCGCTGAGATGGGATTAAAACCCGGAGATCGTCTGCTTCGTATTAACGGAAAAAAAGTACTAGATCATCTGGATTATCAATTCAGGATCACAGAAGAGAACGTTCTGCTTGATCTGGAGATCGATGGCAAAACCACCCAATTTGATATTGAGAAGAGCTATGATACAGACCTTGGTGTTGACTTCGAAGAATTCAAAATCCGAAGCTGTGCCAATGATTGCGTTTTCTGTTTTGTAGATCAGCTTCCGAAGGGGATGAGGAGCACACTCTATTTCAGAGATGGAGATTACCGGCTTTCGTACCTTCATGGACATTACATTACCATGACCAATATGGGGCAACGGGAACTGGACAGGATAGTGGAGCAAAGGTTATCTCCTCTATATGTTTCCGTACACGTCACTGATGAGGATTTAAGAAGAAAATTATTTTTATACAGCAAAGATGACCACCTGTTGAAAAAGATTGATTTTCTGGTGAGCAATGGCATTCAACTGCACACCCAAATTGTTTTAATGCCCGGATTGAACGACGGGAAGTGGTTATTAAAAACATTAGAGGATATTTACCAGTTTTTTCCTGGTTTGAGCAGTTGTTCAATTGTGCCGGTAGGATTGACAGAACATCGTCATGGATTATTTACTATCCAACCGGTTACTCCGGAATATGCGAAACAAATGATCGATGAACTCGCAGGCTTACGTCGTCAATTTCCAGGTACCAATCATCCATTTATCTTTTTTGCCGATGAGTGGTATATTCTCGCAGATGCACCTATCCCACAAGTACGGGAATATAAAGGTGTGGATTTAACTGAAAACGGAATAGGTCAGGTGAGTACGTTTCTTCAAAAATTCGGGAAAGAAAAAAAGCGGATTCTTGAGTTTACAGAACCAGCTCACTTTACCATTGCAACTGGGGAGTTAATTCATGGAATTTTCAGGGATTCTGTGGGTGGATTTTTGAATGGAATACCCGGTATTACAGTTAATCTTGTTCCCATCGTTAACCATTTTCTTGGACAGTCTGTAACGGTTTCAGGATTACTGACCGGGCGTGATATCATTGACCAGCTAAAAGGAAAAGAACTTGGCGAAGCCGTATGGGTGACACACAGAATATTAAACGATGAAGGCACGAAAACACTGGATGACCTAACCTTGGAAGATATGTCAACGGAATTAGGTGTCCCAGTAAATATAAGTAATGACAGCATTTTAGAAATTTTTGAAAGGAATATCATTGGTTGATCCCATCATTGCCATCATTGGCAGACCTAATGTGGGTAAATCCACATTATTCAACCGTCTGGTTGGCAAACGACACGCCATCGTATCTGATACAGAAGGGGTGACCCGTGACCGAATTTATGGAAAATTCGACTGGGCGGGGCTGGATTTCAAAATTATTGATACTGGCGGTTATCTTCCTGACTCTGAAGACGTGATCATTAAAGCGGTGCGAGCTCAGGCGGATATTGCTGCTCGTGAAGCCGATTTTATTATACTGTTGGTTGACAATAAAGATGAGATAACTACCAGTGATCGTTATCTAGCAGAAATGTTGTTAAAACAACAAAAACCGTATCTCCTTGTTGCAAACAAAGTGGATGACAATAAGCATGAAGGGGAAGTAAGCAAGTTTTATGAACTGGGTTTGGGTGACCCCTTCAGTATTTCCGCTGAATCTGGTAGAAAAGTGGGGGATCTACTTGATTATATTTCCAAAAAGATCCCGCAGGCGATTTCTCAACCAGTGACTGACGAAGAAATAGTTAACATATCCATAGTTGGAATGCCCAATGTAGGGAAATCCTCCCTGATGAACAATTTGTTGCAGGAAGATAAAGCTATTGTAACGGATATTGCAGGAACTACAAGAGACTCGGTTGATTCGTATATTCGATATTATGGAAAAACATATCGCATCATTGATACTGCAGGTCTCAGGAAAATCAATAAGATGGAGGATTCCATTGAATACTACAGTTCTGTCCGTACTTTTCGCGTGATTGATGAGTGCGATATTGCCATAATGATGATCGATGCCTCTAAGGGCTTTTGCAGTCATGACAGGAACGTAGCCAGGTATATTGTGGATCATGGGAAGGGCATGGTCCTGGTTGTAAATAAATGGGATGCTGTTGAGAAGGATGATACGACTATGAAACAGTATCGCGAGGCGATTCATCACTATTATAAGGCTATGGAACATTTCCCTATCCTTTTTGTATCAGTCCTCCATAATAAACGGGTTCGTCAAGTATTGGAGTATTCTAAAACAATACATGAAGAATTTGCAAAAAAAATCAAAACACAGGAATTAAATGATTTTATCAAACAAATCTCATTACAATACAGCCCTCCTGCCATAAAAGGAAAAAACCTAAAGATTAAATACATGACACAGGTTCATACATCTCCTCCCATTTTTGCAATCTTTTCAAATTTTCCTGATTTATTTCCTGTGAATTACAGACGGTATATCGAAAACCAGTTACGCGACAGATTCGGATTTGAGGGCGTACCCATTAAATTATCATTTAGGCTGAAGTAGTGCGGAATATTTTATTATTTATAGTCTTATTAATTACTGTCACTTTTTCTCAAACTGCGGTAAAGTGTGGTTTTCAGGACATCCATAACCTAAATGAACTTACCAGAGCAACACGACCGGATAATCAAGAGCAGTATTTATCAGCGATGGGGATTTTTTATGTACACTACGATACCTCCGCAGTAGAATTCTACGATCATACTCCATTACCCGGAGATGATAATCAGAACGATATACCTGATTATGTGGAGTGGGTGGCGATTATGGCGGATTCAACTTATCATATGCTTGTGGATATTTTGGGATATGACGCACACCCACCTGATGAGGATGGCATCTACGATATCTACCTAAGAGACGACCTGAATCCCGGTTGGTATGGCGTCACATATTACAATACTACATTAGATAATGGAAGCTCATTTATTGTCATTGATAATGATTTTTCACCTGAAGAAGAATTCTATACTACGGGTTATGAGGCAATGAAAGTGACGGTAGTTCATGAATTTTTCCACGGAATACAATTTGGATATTCAGCATATACAAGTTATCAGGGGTATTCTAACGTTTGGTTTTATGAAATGTCTTCCACCTGGCTGGAAGATGTCAGCGTTCCGGAAGTGAATGATTATTTGTCATTAAGGTTTAATTTTTTTAATGACCCAACAAAATCAATTGACGACACAAATGGTTATAGCATAGCATTGTATGCTCATTATCTTGCAACGGTTGTTGAGGGTGTTTCAGATGAATTTGAGAGCGATATTCTTCGAGAGATTTGGACAAATTTTTCACATGCATACCACCATAAATCAATCACGTCTATGGAATCTATCATTAATGTCAATTACGATCAATTATTTATTGATACTTGGCTTGATTGGGTTACAAGAAATCTGTATAATAATATTTATGAAGAATATTATTATTATGAAGACCAGGCTTTAATTGGCCCAATTGTTACTAATCCGATCTCTCTGAATTACAGTTCAAGCTTCCAGAATTTACAAGTAGATAAGTACTCTGCCGGAATTAAATCTTATCGAGTGATCCATCCCAATGTTAGGTTGGAGTTACAGTTAGATGGTGTATATTATACAGGTTATGTGGCTATTGTAAGTAGTGAACCTTCAGAGAATATGATCTACCAGGCTGTTGATTTAATGGAAACAGAAACATTGAGTGCTGGGGATGAGGTTCATTTTATCCTTGGTAATACTTCAACGAACAATGGATCCGTGAATGGTGAGATCAGATTATATTTTACGCCAAATTCGCCCGAAAATGTCACAGGATACGCAGTGCAAGACAGCGTCAAACTCTTATGGAATTCTGTGAATGGTCCCGGAGTGATTCTCAACTATTTGGTAGAACGCGAATGGGTATCAGGAGAGTATGATCCTGAACCTACCACATCCTTTTTTGTGTATGACACACTGTTTTTTGATTCGACGGTTATACCGGGTTCGACCTATTCTTATACCATAGTAGCCAGAAATTCATCAGGATATTCAGGTAATTCCGCTCCAGTGGTCATCACTGCTTGGCCTGATCCTGGTGATGTATCTGCGTTAAGAATTGTCTCATTATATCCAAATCCGGTTTCACGAAAATCAGGATTACCTGTATTTATTGAAATTGATAGTGATCACGATTATCCAGCCTTGGATTTACAAGCATTTAATATTCTTGGGCAGAGAGTGTTCAATCAAAAACTTCCACCGCTTACGCAAGGAAGGCATCGGATCAACCTTACAGGCATTAATGACGATCAATTATCCAGCGGGATGTATTTTATCAGAATTCGCTATAACAACAACAAAATTGCCGAGAAAAAAATACATCTCCTAAAGTGACAGACATCAAGTATCAGATCCTAAAACCTGTTGATGGGGAGTTTCGTAATAGAGGAAGTCGGTTTTTGGGGTTTGCATATCCCATAAATACACTTGATGAAATAAAATCTCACCTCAAAACTCTAAAAGTTGGACACTCTGACTCAACACATATTTGTTATGCATACCGATTGAAGACCAACTCCGAGGTAGACGAATACTCAACGGATGCAGGAGAACCATCAGGGAGTTCGGGAATCCCCATTTTAAACGTCCTGCGAAGGCACCAACTGATAGACACAGTGATCTTTATAGCTCGTTACTATGGCGGGACCAAGTTGGGTATCCCCGGATTAATCAATGCGTATGGAAGCTGTGCCGAAAATTGCATTGAGAACGCCATAGTAGAAAAATGGATAAAATTTCACACAATCCAGATTCGTTTCGCATATGAACATCAACGGATCTTGGATTCACTTTGTCGCCAATTTGACTGTGAATCAATACGTCAGGATTTTGGCATTGATATCTTACTCGAGATTAAAATACGGGCTGATGATGCAGAATTATTTTCTGGTTTGTTGTCTGATAAAACAAATGGTCAGGTATCGGCGGAAATTAAATATTTACACTAAAACACATTGGTTGATAGAAACGTTTCATTATAATTTAACGTGCTCTTTCAAGATACAAAATTTATCGAATCATCTATTTTTATGATGAAACAAAACTGACGCGGGGTGGAGCAGTCTGGCAGCTCGTCGGGCTCATAACCCGAAGGTC
>JABMOW010000024.1 GCA_013204025.1 Fidelibacterota bacterium
ACCTTCAGTGTCAGTCATAAAGAAGCGATTGGCATTCCCGGAAGAATAGAAATTAGCAGCGGTAACAATTCCATTTATGGTCACTGCCTGACCATCCAGTAGTGATGGATATGTACCATCGCCGGGGTTAATAGTATATTGAATATCATAAATAGACATGGTCTCAACCTGAACGTCCAGGTCATTCATGCTTCGAGGCAAGATTGCATACTGATCATAGCTATAATCCACAACGCCGATGATGTAGCCAATCTCTTCTCCCAAGGTTGCTGAATAAGGATCTCCTTCAAACAGGTTATCATCGATCTGACATGGACCGGTACCGTCATCAACATACCATTCGCCGTAAGAGATCACTTCCTCTGTGACCACAACGTTTGAAACTTTCACCAGTACGCCTTCCAGACTTTCACCTTCTAGCGAACATCCGGCACCAAGCTCTCCTGTAGTCACTTCGAGGGGTTGGATCGTATTACCGGTAGATAATGTGGCAAATCCCGCAACATCAGTGAGTTCGGTAAATCCGTAATACTCAGTCACTAATGCAGCTAGAACCAGTTCATCGCCGACTTGCGGATCAATGGCTCCATCAAATATGTACACACCAGACCATTCGGTTCCATTGGGATCTTGAATAAAAAAGTTATGGTAGGTTCCCCAGGTTACACCGGTGACCACACCAGATACGATCACATAATCAGAATTCGCATAGGGAGACGGATAACAATCCGTACCACCACCGGGGTCGGTAGTGTATTGAACGTCATAAATGGATGTACCACCTCCGGAGATGATAATTGAAACATCATCCGTCGCCATGGCGCCCATATTGTCTATCGCAGTTAGAGAAAACCCGAGTACACCTTCTGATGACGGAGCAGTAAATGTCACTACCGGTTCTTCATAATCGCTAAGTACCACATTCTCACCTAAAGTCTGTTCCCAAATATAACCTACGATAGTTCCGTCAGGATCGCTGCTACCAGATGCATCCATCGTTACCAGTGAACCGGGAGCGGCAATCTGGTCATCTCCGCCATCTGCGATGGGATATTGATTTCCGCCGGTTTCTTCGAAATCGCTATTGAATCTGGGCAAGAGTTGATAGCCTGAATCGTAGGGCACAGTAGAGTCATACTGTCCACCCACTCCGGTCACATTTACCGGCCAGCCGGGTTCAGGTGATCCATCAATTTCTGTGTCGCTGTCGATCCGCATAGTAAGAGTGCTGGTTCCGTTATCGGTGATAATCAGGTTGGCAGATGTGCCATCGGGAGGCCAAATACCGGAACTTAAAAATACATTTTCGATGGTGACCAATTCACTCTCCCATGCCTCACCATTCGTGGATAAATCGGATACGGTAACTATTTGAGGTACTGGTAAATCGGTTACACCTAAAAAGGTTACCTGTGACGGATCTTCAACGATGATCTCGAATTTACCATTGTATTCGTCGGTAGTCCCGCTTACCAGAACTTCGTCTCCCACCATAAGTCCTAAGTTAATCTCTGGAGCAAAAAGGATGATCCCTGCTGTGTCATCCTGAATCGTGTATTCACTTTGGACACTGCCTTGGAAGCTGGGTGAGGTGACCACAGCCTGGATAGTAACACACTGATCGATCCCTAAACCACGAGCATCTGCAATGGATACCACACCTGATGAACAAATGGTGATTGTCACATCATCCGTATCGAATGCGGCTTCGTCGTCGTACACGGTTAATTGAAATGTGAGGCTTCCGCTTGCAGGAGCGACGAATGAAGCCATATCGGATTCTGAGTCAATTAACGTGACAGTAGTACCGGCTGTCTGCTCCCAGATATAATAAACGATCATACCATTAGGGTCGTAGCTGGCTGATCCGTCAAGATAAACGGTTTCTCCAGAGCCAGCAGTAAAATCACTTCCGGCATTGGCAACGGGAGGGTAATTATCACCAGGGGCAATGTAAACACTGTTCTGCGCTCCTGGTGTACCACCAACATCTAAACTTGATGCCCATGAACCAGCCAATGAATTGTCGGTTAGAGGGTCAATTAACTCTAGGGATGGTCCGTAACCATCAGGATCAGTTGGCCAGGGTGCGCCATCATCATAGGTGAGCTCATCGACTACGGCCCCGGTGTTGTTGATCAATTGCAGGTTTTTTCCAGAATTTCCTAAACCGAAATATCCACCATTGTCAATTACGGGTACGGTGAGTCCGCTGTAGAACGATCCGTTATAAGCGATGACAACAAAGTTGTCCCCATCGATAACTACGCCATCGAGACTGGCTGGATTTGTATCGGTTGCACCTACCGTCCATCCGGTTAAATCAACTGCGGATGTTCCAACATTATACAATTCGAGGAATTCGTAATCTGCGTCGTTTCCTTGAGATGTAGCAGGGTTATAATGAATTTCATTGATGACAACTTGGGAAAAAATAAAATTTAAAGCCAGCACGGCAAGAGAGATTTTTTTCATGGTTACTCCTTTAGGATTTATTAAATAGATAAAATATTTTGTAAATGGACAAAGAATTTACGGTAAAGCTATAATGATATGAAAAGGAATCGCTATTCGGTTTTGAATGAAAATAAATTGACCGGCTGAATGTATTTGACTCGAAGAATCTACTGGAACCGGTGAAATTTAAATTCCCAATGATTTTCTGGTTTCGTCTTAATTTCTCCGTGCAATAAACTAAAGATTTAAATGAATACACATAAAATTATCTTCACTATGTTTCTTTGCCTGACAGTTTTGTCAGCCAAAAAATCAGAACCAATATACATCAATTTAGTAACGACAAATGATTTGCATGGGGTACTCAGCGAACAAACCGCCAGCTTTATGAATCCAGAATATCCACCGGACATTGTTGGCATGTCGGCATTTTATAAGTATATAAACGATCTTCGTCCGCAACTGGGAAAAAACGGAGAAGGATTGATCATGCTTGACGGGGGAAACTTTTTCCAGGGACATCCCATGGGATTAGCAGACAGTGGAAAAACCGTGATCGACTGGATGAATAAAATGGGGTATGATGCCCTGACACCCGGTGCATACGACTTCATCCTGGGATCTTCAGCATTACATCAACGGGCACAGAATGCTGCATTTCCTTTTTTGGGTGCAAATATGGAATGCGACGGCTGCTTATTTTCTGATGGTACCATCAAGCCATATATCATCAAAGACGTCCAAGGTGTTAAAGTCGGAATTCTGGGGATCATCACATCTGAGCTGGAATACTTGACTACAGCAGAAAATACTCCTAATATCCGAATTGAAAAGGAAGTCGCTTCTTTAGAGAAATGGTTACCCGTACTAAAATCGGAAGGCGCTGAAGTCATCATTATCCTTTCCTCAAATGGTGTACCTTGGGATCGTGAAGAAGAATATGAAATTTTTTTGGACAGCCTCGCCACAGGATGGGAAGCTGATACCACATCTCTTTCTGCATTGCAGATGGGGCATTATGCTGAAGGTGCCGATCTCATTGTCACGGGAGGAAACAGTAAAGGATATCCACTACCTTGGTATGACCCATTTACCCATGTGTATGTGATGCAGAATTATGGCGGTGGCACGGAATTCGGTCATATCCGGTTGAAAATCGATCGAGACTCCCACTCATTTATCGGCTATGAAACCGTCATTGATGGGAGGGTATCCCAAACTCTGCTAGAGGATGACTTTACTCCGGAACCAGTCATGCACGAATGGTTGAAGGAAAAGAGCAGTTCTGCTATTTCTGACCTTTACGAATTTGATGATTGGTATTCAGCATCGATGAGTTCGGCAAAATTCGTTGAAAAAATACAAGGTGAAATCGAATTCGATAAATTCATCATTCCTTCAGTCAATGAGACCAATACCCTGGAAGTGATCACCTGGAATTGCGAATTTTTCCCTGCGAATAAAGACACAACAATTCACATGCTGGCAGAAGCGATCCACGATCTGAACGCGGATTTGTATGCATTTCAGGAAATCCGCTATCCCGGATGGATTAGCAAAATGATGGTCTTTCTACCCGACTATGACTACATTGTATCAAAACAATCTTCGTTTATGGACCAGGCTATTGTATTCAAACGTGACCAATTCAGATTGATCCGTCAACGGGAACCCTTTGCAGAAAATGATTATAATTACGCCGGCCGACCGCCACTTCGAGGTGATTTCATGTTTTTTACCAATGGGGAATGGATCCCGATCTCGGTAATTAATCTACACATGAAGTGTTGCGATTCTGGATTGTTACGGCGTCAAAATGCTGTGAAAATGTTACATGAATATCTGGACAATGAAATAACTTCCGGGTTCTCAAATTTTATCGTCCTGGGTGATTGGAATGACGACCTGAAGGATGAGGAGAACGCTCACTGTTTTCACCCGTTTATGCAGGACCCCAGATTTCACTTCCCTACATGGAAGATTACCAATGATCTTACCCAGGCTTCATATCCTAAAGAACCATATGTGAGTTTTCTGGATCACATCCTAGTTACAGAATCGCTGCTTCCCCACACACAGGATTTCAAAGTGATGACATTAATGGTGGAAGATTATGTCGGTGGATATGATATTTTTGAGCACAACCTTTCAGATCACCGCCCGGTTTTGCTCCAGTTCGCCATCCAAAACGGAGCAGCTCAGAAAACTCCGTAAATTTCATTGGATTGATAGAAGGATTGCATGAGAACCAAACAGATCAGGAATTTTCTCCTTAACATCACACTTGCGATTTCCGTGCTCCCGATCTTTACACAGGAATGCCCACCCGCAGATACATTGGCAGTCACACCTGTACAGAACCTCTGGCAAATGCCCTTTCTGAATGATTGGCAGGGGCTGGAAGTAATGACCTGGAACGTGAAGGAATTTCCCCAAACCGGCAACACCGTTTCTTACATGAATGAGATCATCAGCGATCTTCAGCCGGATATTATCGTTTTTCAGGAAATCACTAACCTCGTCCAGTTTCAGGTATTGATCAACAGCCTGAACGCTTACTCCTTTATTCACACAGATTATGAAAGCGATGATGGATTCACACCAATGAATCTGGGGCTCGCCGTCCGAAGCGATAGCATCGATATCCTTGATAACGGACTTTTGTTTACCGGATTTGCCTATGAATTTGCATGGCGATATCCTTTGATGGCAAACCTGCATTGGCATTGCGGATTGGCAGCAATGGATTTTCAAATGATTGTCGTCCATTTTAAATGCTGTGATAATGGCTTCGACCGTCGCTTGGCATCATCGGCAATATTGCATAATTACATAATTAATGAGATGTCATCAGGCGGACAACAGAACATCATTGTAGCAGGGGATTTCAATGATGATCCAGA
>JABMOW010000025.1 GCA_013204025.1 Fidelibacterota bacterium
CCATCAGACTGAGCAAGTTCGATAGTTGTTCTGCCACCACCGATCATTGTTCCAAAATCTAAAATGACATCAGAAGAGAACAAGGGGAGTTTCTTTGTGACAGTAACACCGCCAAAACCGGATTCAATATTCAATAAGCGTGTATTACCATCAGCGGTGTTAAATTTTTGGTCATATTTTAACCCTGCACCCATACCGCCAATGAATAATCCTTTGCCCACATTGCCCATACCGTACCCACCAAAAAAGACCACTGAGTTTTTATCGATAGGTTGAAAATCATAAAGGCCAATGAAACTGTTCAGATTATCGAGGTCGTAATCAACCAGAATTCCCAATGGACCGCCACCGCCGTATCCAACAGATAATTTCTTCTTTTTTCCAAAATCATCAAAGTCTCCCCAATCCTTGCTATTATCCTCTGTTATTACAGGTGGTGCAAAAACAAGAACTGTTTCCATTACTTTTTCATTTCTGAAATATTTGACTGGTACTGTGTCTCCGATTTTTTTGCTGTCACGTAAATTCAAAAGATGAGATTCGTATCTAACTTTTTCACCATCGAATTCCATTATAATATCATCTGAAATAAGTCCTGCACGATCGGCATTTCCACCATTGACAACTCCAGTAACAACGACACCGTAACATTCAGGATAATGACGATGGTAAGCTTCTTCAAAATCCATGTTTTCGATATAAATACCCAGTTTCAGTGATAATTCATCGTATTCTGCTAAAGCATTTATCCCCGGAATTGGTGGAATTGGTGGGATAGGCTGACCTTGTTCGATAGAATTTTCAAGATCCTCACCCCATTTTTCCATTTGAGTCTCCCATTTTTCCATGCTCTCCTCAAAATTATCCATACTTTGGTCCAATTTCTTCAATTCATTTTTATCTTGAAAATTGATTCCTGAAACCAAAGAAATACAAAATATTGAGAGCGATACAAGTAGTTTGACTTTGTTGTGTGTGATCATTTTAACCTCCAGTGTTATCCATGTGTTTATTAATTTTCATGATAAGTTTAGCAAACGGAGTGCCACTGCAGGTGGTAAAATTATAAGTTGTTTATTATTAATGAGATAAGAAAATATGAGAGAAGCTGGGATTTTAACAGATCATATCAAATTGATATTGTATCCGTAATATTGATATGATAACATGGTTGAGAATAAGTCTGGGGGTGGGCTTAATTATCGATCCAATTGATTTCTATGGAACCTGCGCCAATTGTTCCGGTGATATAAATTGTATAATTTTCTTTATTAAAATCCTTACTGTAATATTCATCACTGATTAAAGAAAAATCGTCCAAATCCACATTGGATAAAAATGATCCGTCATATTTGAATATGACATTCATGCCTTCAGGAATTTCAATTTCAATGGTTCCCAAGCCAACGGAAATATCCACATCTATATCACGTTTAAGTAGTCCACCAAAATGGAGATTCATAGTTCCAAGTCCACACTCAAATTCCATTCGATCAGAATTGGAGTTGAGCAGGTTTTTCACTGTTGCAGATCCCAACCCTGCATCGATATCCACAGTTGCACATTGAACAGGATTAAAAGATTCACCAAAATCAATGATAGTTTCGCACATTCCGCAATCCAAAACGAAATTTTCTATTGTTAAGTGGTCCAAAGATAAATTCGATTTTCCCATGCCAACATCAATATTCATTTTTAATGGGACCTTAGGAGATAAGTACAATTCGCTTTCATTAAAGATTTTATTTTTCTTTCCATCATCGAATTCGAAATCCCATCCTACATCCACATCAGTTTCAAGATGCAGAACACCCGTACTGCCAAATCTCTCATACTCTAACAATCCATCGATATTCTGATAATTATACTTTAAGTAGCCCGTAACAGCCATATCAGCTTGTCCGGCTTCCATCACTAGATTTCCTAAATTATAATCAATGTTGACTTTCATGGATTGTATTCCGTCCAGCGGCTCATTCAGGGTAAGAATTTTGTCCAGATTATTTGAGAAAGCCAGACACATTATTATTATAACTGACGCGAACTTTAACATGATCAAAATCCTCCATCATTCAAAAATAATAATAAGTTTATCTGAATGTCATTGTGTTCAATATCTCCTAAAGGTTTTATAATATCAACGCGCGTTTTATGTGACCCGATGCTGACACCCAGTGATTCACCATTATAGGAGTTTATCAACTTATCCCAATGACCAGTTGAAAGTCCATCTGATTCGTCAGACCAGATTGCAGCGCGATCATAGAAAATAGTTAGATCATTAAAAACAATTTCAACGGTTCCAGAGGAAAACCTCGTACCATTGAACAACTTCCATTCAAAACCTCTTAATGAACCTATTCCACCGATTTCGTACTGATGCTGTGGTCCATAATAGTCACCCGAAATCGTCCCAGCCATTACCGATGTGTGAATGCCCAAACCGTTTGTGATCGGGAAATATGAATCTGCAATTAGATCCTGCTTTTTAAAGATAAAGTCAGAGTTGTTTTGTGATTCCGTCCTGGAGTACTGAATAAAACCGGTGAGTGAAGACGTGCATTCCCATTGGAATTTACTTCCCGCACTCAGTGTATAGTTAAGTGAAATTTCTTTTCCATCGTCAATTACATACCCATCACGAAACGTCTTATTACTTCCAAACAGTGACCATGTTGCAACCGTATTCATGGAAGTATGTAGCTCATCCTTATACAAAGCCGATAATTTTATTTTCAAAGGTAATACTAAAGACCCTCCAGTTTCAAAGCCATCAGTTTTATACCAATCAAGAAAATCTTCATGAATAAAAAAAGCGGAGAAAGAATTTAATTTATCATTTATACGCCATATATCGTTTGTGGTAGATCGATCATATTTTTCGATGTACAATTGAAATGAATCATTAAATAATCGTTGTTCAAATCCAATAACACCACTGTATGTATTTCTATTGAATGCCCGACCAACTCCACCATACAGTGTATTTCCAGGAACAAACTCATTCTCCACATGCATATTCATTTGAAGATAGAAGCCTTCAGCACGATTGTATCGCAACCAACCACTTTCTGAATATGCCTGGGAATGTGGAAGTTTTGGATTACTAACTCTACATCCTGAACAGCAGTCATCTTCGTCAAACCAATTTTTAAATCCAGAATCAGAGTAATCCTCTGGGATTCTTGAAAATGAAAATTTATCCTTGTTCAATTCAAGAACTTCACCTTTGATATTTGCGCCTGGGCTTTTTTGAATTTTTCCACCAATCGCGATGATGGTACCATTGATAATTGCGGATTCGTTAATGCTAATGTCACCACCTAATACTTGGATTTCACCATTGACAGTACCGTCAACAATAAGTGCACCGCCGATGATTTTAAGATTGCCATTCACAACCATATCATGGGTGATCACATAGTCGCTGAAAATTTTTGTGACTCCCTTATCCTTGATCAACTGTATTGAATCATAGCTGGTGTTCATCTGTGATGAAGATACTTCATTCATCGAAGATGCCAGAATCTGTGAGACTAATATCGAAATCAGAAAAATAAATACAAATAATCTGTTAGTCATTAACATTTCCTCTGTTTATTACAATATTTCCATTAAATAGAGTTACATTGATCTTGTGCATTTCATTTGCTGGATGGTATATCCCCATATGTGGATATTCCCCGATGATTTTTGCAACGTTGCTGGAAATTGAACCGCCTTGGGTTTTTAGATCCAGACCGACATTGTCCCCAACATAACTCATAAATAGACTGCCAGAAACAATTTTTATAACTGATGAATTACCAATACTGTCATTCGGAAAATATCTGTTGATTTCTACATTTCCGTAAAACGAATTGATGGTTAAATTCCCTTGTACGTCGCTAACCGTGATACTACCGGAATAATTTTGCAATTCAAAATCGCCTGTCCAATTGGATCCTGTTATGAAGCCACCATAAGTTTCTGAAAAAGTATTACCATCAACATTTTCAAGAATAATATCACCTGCCATTGTGTTAAATCTGCCTTCGGTGGTTGAAAGTGAATGAACCGAAATATCGCCACCTCTGGTTAATGCCTGGATAGTATCGCCTGAAACATTTTGAATAAGGCAATTACCTGCAAATGTTTTCATTTCAAGAGAGCCATCATGTTCAATTATTGACAAATCACCACTTCCTGATTCCAGGCGCAGATAACCCCGGGTATTGCTTGAAAAAATATTACCGTTTAGAACTGATCCATAAATATTCCCTTGGACATTCTCAATTTTCAGATTTCCATCACCCGTTGTGAGGTGCGTGTTTCCAGAGATATCATTTACATTAATCAGTCCACTTAACTTTGTTACGGATAGGGATCCATTAATATGAACAACTTCCAGAGATCCACCCAATAGATCGAGATTAACGTTCATATGTTGTGGAATAAAAATATCATATATCTTATTGATAGTTAACGAAATTCCGGGTTGTTCGTAAAATTCTATGATACTGTTATTTGAACGAAGATTTCCTTTATTCAGAGCCTGCAAATCAAGATTTGACTTTATCTGTTGCACAATTTTGATATTTTCCTGATCAGTGCCTCTGAGGGTAATATTTCCATCAATAGAATTTAAAATAAGTAAAGTATCATTTTTAGACTCGAGTTCATACTCATAAGTGACACTTTGTCCGCTCAATAAAAAAGAAAGGAGAAGGAATTGAAAAACGATTCTCATTATTTTTTTATTTCACCTGTAGTTTCAGTAATATCAGTTGAAGACATAAGTAATTTCCCAGCGGTATATCTTACAGAAGGATTTTCATCTGAAATTGAGATCACCTTTAAAATTTGATGAACATAAGGATCAGCTGAAAAATGTTCCAAGTAGTTTAGCGCAGACATTCGGATTGGTGCATCGTATTCACCCATCACAATTTGAAGGAGTGCATCTCTGACTGTTAACGATTCATTGTGTTGCAGACTTTCGATTAAGACAGATTGAATAGCTGAATTATCTTCAGAGAGCATTGCTTTAATAATAACGGAAACAGCCATTTCATTGTTCACACCCGTGTCAGATAACTTTCGTGCTAGCTTTAGTCGATCGCCAGGATTTGCAGTATTATTTAGCATGTGCTCTAACAACAATATTACGGTCTGATCATTTTCACTACCGGAATATTGATAATCGTTCTGTGATACAAACTTAAAAGCGTATGGTTCAGATTGATTCTGATCTATATCCAGCTGGACAGAGGAGATTTTATTGGATGTCAACAATTCCATAATATTGTTTGTGGATTTTTCAGATTGAAATGGACGAAATGGATTTGTAAATACTCCAACAGAAAATCCGATCAAAAGAGTAAATATACCAAATATGGCAAATGAAATCGGAGCTTCCTGTGGTTTGAATGCGAATAGCCGAATCGGGAGCCAAGATCCCTTTCGATTTTCGATTTGGTCAATTGCCCCCATTAGTTTATTTCTCTGGTAATGTAACCATTGGTCACTGACTTTAGGTCTTTTATTGAATGTTTTCATCAATTCTTTATCAAAATTTTCAAGCATATCCTGCAAGTTCCTTCCTAAGTATCTCTCGTGCTCGGAATAAATATTTTTTTATTGTGCCTTCTCCAATTCTAAGAATTATCGATATATTATTAATTGTATTTCCCTCTAAATAATGCATGACAGTAATAGTACGTAACCGAGGAGATAGTTGTTGAATTGCTCCATAAAGGGCTTTAGTTGTTTCCAATTTATTCGGGTCATTTTCTTCAGATGGATAAATTATATTATTCATTATTTCATCATCGCCATCAGTTTGATTTCTTGCTCTTCTCTTTGTGAAATTGTAACATGTATTAACTGTAATTCTGTACAACCATGAGTAGAAGTCACTTCTAAATTGGAAGGTTTTGATTTTTTTCCACACTTTTAAAAAGACCTCCTGATAAAGATCTTCAGTATCTTGTCTGTTCAGCACAATTGAGTATATCAAATTGGATACACGATCATCATAGAGTGCCACCAGGGCCTGGAATGCTCTCTGATCACCTCTCTGAGCCTGTCTGATATGTTCAATGATTTTCGCTTCCATTGGTTGTACTAACGTGTTGGACAGATTATTGAAGTGTTGGTTGTCATGTTGTGATTTGTGATTATTTTAACGTTTATGATGGGAAATTTAATTTTAATTCAGTATCATTGAAGAGTAATAAATGGCCATATGCAATAACTTTTAGATCGGTAAATTAAAATAAAAAAAAAGCCTCAGTTATTGAGGCTTTTTAATGAAGTTTTTTGAAGGATATTTAATTAACAGTAATAACAGTATAGATACTGACCTGTTTTTTATCTCGTCCTTTTCTTTCAAACTTTACTCTACCTTCAATCTTTGCAAACAAAGTATCATCTTTACCGCGTCCTACATTTGCTCCAGGATGAATTTTTGTACCTCTTTGGCGGACGATAATGCTGCCGGCTGTAACAATTTTTCCATCAGGACTTTTAACACCGAGCATATTTGGTTTGCTGTCTCTTCCGTTTTTGGAACTCCCAACACCTTTTTTATGAGCCATTTAAATATCCTTTATTTAGATGATTTTACAGAATTGACATTGTTAATTTTAATGAGAGTGAAATTTTGACGGTGCCCCTGTTTTTTCTGGTACCCTTTTCGACGTTTGAATTTAAACACAATAATTTTTCTCTCTCGTCCGTGATTCACAATATTTGCAGTTATTGAGACATCTTTAACAAAAGGGTCTCCCACAACCATATTCTCACCATCATTAAAAAACAGGACTTTATCCATCACAATTTCATCACCTGCATTTCCCTTTGAATAGGGGACTTTAATTTCTTTTCCCGGTTGTACTTTAAATTGTTTTCCGGATAATTCGACGTATGCGTACATAATAGTTCCTAAAATTAGACCCGTAATTTATTTTTTCCCAGATGATTGAAACAACTTAAACTTCAGCGGTAACTTCACGTTTTCTTTTTTTGGAATAAATCTGGAAAATGTCAGGTGCTAAAGATTCATCTTCTTTAATATCCAGTAACATCCAGTTCTCCCACATGAATCCCTTAAGCAATTTATTATTTTGTAAATAATGTGCGATGTCAGGATGTACCGTAATTGTTAGTCTCCTGTCGTTTGATTTGGCCTTGAACCGTTTTAACCAGTTTTCAATATTTGTAATTACGGTATCCTTCGATGGTACCATTCCTAATCCGTTGCAAGTTGGACATGGGTCATTAACGGTATTTAATAAGGATAATCGAACCCTCTGACGAGTCATTTCAAGTAAACCAAAATTCGAAAACTCAGCTAAGGATACTTTTGCCCGGTCTTTTTTTAAGACGCTTCTAAATTCTTCAAACACTTTCTTTTTATTGGCTGAATCATGTAAGTCAATAAAATCAATGACAATCAAACCACCAATATCTCTCAACCGTAATTGACGAGCAACTTCTCTAGCGGCTTCGATATTAATTTTTGTAGAATTCTGCTCATGATCTTTTTTACCAATAAACCGTCCACTATTTACATCTATTACCATCATTGCTTCTGTTTGTTCAATAACCAGATGAGCACCGCTTTTCAGCCACACTTTTCGTCGCATGGATTTTTGAATTTGATCTTCAATATTGTGTTGATCAAATATTGAGCCGCCTTTATTATGAAGTTGCAGCTTATGAATTTGATCTGGTGAAACTTCTTTAATGTATCTGGAAATCCTCTTGAATACCTGTTTATTATCTACGACGATTGCAGCAACTTCAGGTGTAAAGAGATCTCTAATAACTTGATCTGCTGTTGAAAAATCCTGATATACGATTACCGGAGCGGGCTGGTTTTTTACTTTATCATCTATCACTTTCCAAGCTTCCCAGGATCTATTGAAATCAGCTTCGAGGATACTTTGATCTTTGCCTTCGGAAATTGTCCGAATGATTAATCCAACACCGGCTGGTTTAAATTCTTTGACGATTCTTCTGAGTCGTCTTTTTTCATATTTATCTGAAATTTTACGGGAAGTCCCAACAATATTAGATCCCGGAACCATGACCAACAGACTTCCAGGGATTGAAATATCGGTAGTGACTCTCGGACCCTTACCTCCGTATGGTTCCTTGATTACTTGTACTAGTATTTCATCATTGACTCTCAGATTTTTGGATTGCGACGTGTTAGGCTTTGAATGTCTACCTTTTTTTGGTTGGATGTCTTCATCTGCATCTTCTTCATCTGAAATTGAGATATTTCCTAAGTTTTCAGGATTACCAATTTCTGAAAAAGGCAGGAACGCATTAATCTCATACCCAATATCAACAAAGGCAGCCTGCATTCCGGGTATCACATTTTGCACCTTACCTTTGTAAATATTACCTACCATACGTTGTTGATCATTTAATTCAATATAAAGTTCAACGATCTCATCATTTTCGGTGATTGCAATACGGGTACTGCCAGCAGAAATATTTATAAAAATTGCTTTTTCATTCGTATTCATATATTACCAATAGTTTATTTAGTTGGATATGGAAAAAATATCCAAAATTCGACAGGTAATTTAGTGCAGGATGTTATTTATTTGCGGAAAGGGTAAGGTAAAAAATTTGATAAATAAAATTTAACGGAAAATATTAACAGTAAAAAATTAACATAAAAACCAAGTTTTTGTTAAATCATTTATTTCTAAGTTATGTAAAAAAAGAAATTATCGTCCTGTTCACGCTAATAAAGCAAATCAAATCGCACTAAACCTTCTGATTTTCATACATCAATTTAAAATTGTATAACATTACAATTACAATAAATTTAGGTTTTAAGTGATTTTAGTCTTCCAAATGATTTTGAAAATATTCCAAGAAGTGAGCAAGCAGCAGCAAGTATCCCAAATATCAAAAATATCAATTGAACTGATAGTAATTCAAGAATAAATCCCATGGCTACAACAGAAATTGCCGTGGTGCCCATTACAGACATATTGATAAGCGAAAAAATCCTTCCACGGAATTGATTATCAACCGATAGCTGAACGATAAGAGTTCGCGAGATTGTAATCATAGGTATTCCGATTCCATGGATAAATAAAAATAGGTATGCAGTAAAATTTGTTTGTGTAAAATAAATTAAGCAATAAGTCAGTCCATCCAGAACGAATCCTAATAATAAAATACGAACAGGATTAATTCCTTTTAAAAATCTCCAGATAATTATTGAACCTAGAATCATCCCGGTAGCCATACTCGTCTCAAGAATAGCGAGAGTCGTAAATTGATTATCCAATACTTCTCTCACGAATACAGGTATTCCAATGATGGCCAAACCCATAATAAAAAAATTATTTATGGTGGATACAAAGATTAGCGCACCAATCTCTTTTTTGGTGGATATGTACTTAATTCCGGATTTAATTAACTCTGAATATGATTGTTGAGTTCTTTCATAGTTTTCTTTTCTGGGAATTTTTAGAAATGAAATACAAATCAAGGAAGCCGAGAAAGATAGTGCGTCAATAGTAAATAGATGGGTGATTCCAACAATCGAAACCAACACGCCTGCCAGAAAGGGACCTAATAAATGCGCCATTTGGCCGGATGTTGAAATGATTGAATTGGCACTTGCCAATTGGTTCTGCGAAACAATATCCGGAATAAGGGAATCACGTGCTGGATAAAAAGGGGTTGCCAAAGTGGCTACTATAAAGGTGATAACTCCAATTAGAACTGGGGATGTAAGACCCATGATCAATGAAATGGGGACTAAAAGTACAAATATTGAACGAAGAACATCACTCATCATCATTACCTTTTTTCGGGAATATTTATCTGCAAACGTTCCAGCGATCAGACCAAAAAGTATAGATGGAAGATAACCACTCATTATGGTAAGTGAAGTCGTGCTTTTCGACCCCGTCAAATCTAAAATCAACCATGGCAAAGCGATCATGTAAATCGAATCACCAGCATGGGATATTAGTTGTCCGGTCCAAAGCAGCATAATATTTTTATTTTTGAGAATTGATTTTTCCATTATGCAAATTTAGACTGGTATCTGACCAATGATAAAAGTCAATAATTACAATTCGAAATTTATTTCTACTGAATGTGGAGAGTGATTACCGTTATTATTTATTTTTGAGGTGCTCCAGACAACGCCGTAATTTTAGGGGTTGTTATTTAAATAAAATCTTGTTCCAATCTATTTAGGAGGAAAAAATGGCTTATATTATTGCCGAACCCTGTCTTGGCACTTGTGACACTGCTTGTGTAGAGGTCTGTCCCGTGGATTGTATCCATCCAGACAATGATAACTGGGAAAAAGGAAATGATCCTAAAGGTCATACATTATACATACACCCGGAAGAATGTATCGATTGTGGTGCATGTGAACCCGAATGTCCTGTAGAAGCAATATTTGAAGAAGATGCAGTACCTGAAGAGTGGAATCACTGGATCAAAAAGAATTATGATCATTTTGGTGTAGAGTACAACGGTTAAGCACTCAGCCAATTCCAAATTCAGCCTTTGTAAACAACGGCTATCTTTTATTAGGTAGCCGTTTGTTTCATTTAAATATTCGTCATTTGATCCTTTATCATCTCTTATAAAATAATTAATCATCGAAGATAGCACATAAATAATCCATGAATAAAGAAAATATCCTCAAATTACTGACTCAAATAAAATATCCTGGTTTTTCTAGAGATATTGTTTCATTTGGAATGGTTAAAAATGTTGGCATTGAAGAAAAGAATGTACATATCACCCTGACCATTTCGACCAGAGAGCAAAATGTGAAAGACCAATTGCGACAAGAAATTGAAAAAGTTATTCGCGAGAACACTCAATTTGAAAATGTTGGCGTATTTATTATCCAACCTGAAGTCGGTAAAAAGGCAAATCAATCTCCGGTATCCGAACCTCAAAAAGATGCTTTCCCCAATATAAAGTACATAATCGCTGTTGCTAGTGGAAAAGGTGGCGTAGGGAAATCCACGGTAGCCATCAATCTTGCATCTACCCTGTCACGAAAATTTTCTGTAGGCTTACTGGATTTGGATATCTACGGTCCAAGCCTTCCTTCCGTAACAGGTATCAGTGAAGCACCAAAAATGACCGATCAGCAAAAGATTATTCCCATTGAAAAGTTCGGGATGAAACTTATGTCATTTGGATTTATTAGCGGAAACGCATCTCCCACAATTTGGCGAGGACCAATGGTAACTCGAATGACTCAACAATTTTTTGATGATGTAGAATGGGGTGATCTTGATTTCCTTATTTTAGATTTACCGCCAGGTACTGGTGACATTCAGTTGACTCTTGTTCAAAAAATTGCATTGACAGGGGCAGTAATCGTAACCACACCACAAAATTTAGCAGTTAAGGACGTTCAAAAAGGTGCAGACATGTTCCGAAAGGTGAATACTCCTGTGCTTGGAATTATTGAAAACATGACACATTTTCAATGTCCGCATTGTGAGAATATTACCCAAATTTTCTCTGGTAAGGGTGGACAGGATGAAAGTGAACGATTGAATGTTCCGCTTCTTGGTCAGATTCACTTGTCTCCCGAGTTGGCATCTACCGCAGATGCGGGTACTCCATATGTTTTAAAACACCCAGATTCAGTAATTACAAAAATCTATAATGATATTTCTGAGCAAATCGTCAAGTTAATCCAATGAGTTATGAATTGCGAACATGAGATTGTCAATTCAATATAGTTGAAAAAAATAAAAAATTAATCTAACTTATTTGGCTAATATTCCAGACAATAAACGTGATAAGATCAATCCCCGAAAATATTAATACAGAAAAATTACCGCATCACATTGCGATCATCATGGATGGCAATGGAAGATGGGCACATGAAAGACGACTTCCGAGGATTGCCGGTCATAATGAAGGTGTAAGAGCCGTAAGGCGGGTAACCGAAGCTGCAGGCGAACTGGGAATCAATACATTAACTCTGTTCACGTTTTCTTCTGAGAACTGGAACAGACCTTCATCTGAAGTCAGTGCACTAATGAAGTTATTTATAAAATCATTAAAAAATGAAATTAATGATTTGAACAAAAATAATGTCAGATTGAAAATGATAGGGTGTAAAAATAGCCTGTCAAAATCCGTGGTTTCAGAATTAGAATCGGGGATTGTATCAACTTCAGGCAATACAGGACTGACATTAAATCTGGCATTTAACTATGGAAGCAGGCAAGAAATTGTTGATGCTACAAAAAAAATTGCTAATCAGGTGAAAAAAGGGGAACTAAACCCCGAAAATATCGATGAAAATATCTTTGAGAAATACCTTTATACATTTGACCTTCCAGACCCTGACCTTTTGATTAGAACAGGTGGAGAATTTAGAATTAGTAATTTCATGCTATGGCAAATCGCTTATTCTGAAATCATCATATATCCTAAATATTGGCCGGAGTTTTCTAAAGAAGATCTGATCCAATGTATAATGAATTACCAAACGCGAGAAAGAAGATTTGGAAGAACGAGCGAACAATTAAAAAAGGATACTATCCATTAAACATTTTATAATTTTTTTACTTCTGTTGTGTGCGTCTGTTTTCAGCCAAGAACAAAAAGTCACCATTGTATCGGTTGTTGTTGAAGGAACTGAACGATTAGCACCTGAAGATGTTATTCGGAGTTCCAGACTTTATCAGGGCCGTGAAATCGATTTCGAAGATATCCAGAAGGGTATTAAAACCCTATGGAATCTGAACCAATTCAGTGACGTCCAATTATTTGTTGATGATGAATCTGAAGAAGGTGTTCAACTTCGGATAGTTGTTGTTGAGTTGCCGATTTTAGAATCCTATGAGTTTTTTGGTAATAAGAAACTATCCCGAACCTCTCTTGAAGAAGCAATTAAGCTCAATAAAGGTCAGCTGATCTCTGAACAAAATATTTTTGATTCTGTGCAGCACTTAATGGAAGAGTATAAAAAGAACCATTACCACAATGCGGATATCAATACTGAGTTAGTGGATGGCACCTTGCAACATTCCAAAAAACTAAACATTCATATCAAAGAGAATAAAAAAAATAAAGTAGTAAAAGTTACTATCGAAGGCAACACTGCCATATCAGATCGTAAAATCATCAAAAAAATAAAAAATTCAAAACCAAAAAAATGGTACCTCCCGTGGTTGGGAGGTTTCGATCAATCCGAATATGAAGAGGATTTAAAAGCTCTAGCAGCATACTATGGTCAAAAAGGTTATAGGGATTTCCATATTATTGAAGAGAATGTTGAATTAACAGAAAATAAAAAAGGTCTGGAGATATTTTTAAAAATCTATGAAGGACCTAAGTATTACTTCCGAAATATCACCTGGGAAGGGAACTATGTTCATTCAACGGAGGAATTATCGTCTCATTTGGGATTTTCCAACGGAGATGCTTATAATGATGAAAAGTTCAATGTGGCAATCTCAGAATCAGTTAGTCCATTGTATATGGATCAAGGGTATTTTCATTTTATGATTGATCCAAAGATTACGCCTGTAGGAAAAGACTCTCTTGATGTTCATTTTACGATTGTAGAGAATCAAATTGTAAAAATTAGAAAAATTAATATAACGGGTAATGATAAAACCCACGAGAATGTTATCCGTCGTGAATTACGAATGTATCCTGGAGATATTTTCAACCGGAAAAAACTTATTGATAGTTATCGCGACATTATTATGCTGGAATATTTTGAAAATGTAACACCAGACGTGGCTCCGGTTGGTGAAGATCAAATTGACATTCTACTGGATGTGATTGAAAAAAGTGCTGACAGAGCAAACTTTTCTATGGGGTATAACGGAACCTACGGACTCACAGGTGGCGGTGGTGTAGAATTTCGTAACTTCAGGGGACGGGGTCAAACATTATCACTTAACTACCAACGTGGAATCGGGTCGAACACCTCCTCTAACCAGTATTCTTCATTGACGGATTATTCCTCAAATAATGTTGCTGATTATCAATCATTTTCGCTCAGTTTTGTTGATCCGTGGGTATTTGATACTCCGAATCTCATGGGTATCTCTTATTACCTACAGGAAAAGGGACAAGGGCAGGGAACCTATCTTCCATTCGATATGCGATCCTCTGGCGGTTCTGTGAGATGGGGACGTAGATTTAAATGGCCGGATTATTTTTTCAGAGGAAGTTGGATGTTCAGATCAACCAGAAACAAATATTTTGCCAACTCTGAAAATGATCTTCTGGATTATTTTACAAGTGGTATTGAACATCTCATCAAGGATGAAGGAGATGCCTTTACTTTCACTACCGCCGGGATTTCCTTTTTGCAGACCATTACGAGAGATAGTCGAAATCATCCAGAATTTCCATCAATGGGTTCCAGATTTTCGTGGTCTTCAACGTACTCTGGTGGAATACTAGGTGGCGATGAGGATTACCATAAGCATGAGCTGGACTTTGATTTTTATTCGCCTGTGTATAAAAAAATAGTATTACGTCATAACATGAAAATGGGCGTGCTCAAACAATTACCTTCATCAGAGTCCGAAAGGTCTGTTATCCCGCCTAATGCAAAATTCTTTATGGGTGGCAGCGGAATCCCTTACGGTGAAATGTTGCGTGGATATGATGATAATTCTGTCGGACCGATGGGAGTTTATAGTCCACTGGGTGGCAACATTATACTAAAATATACTTTGGAATTACGGTTCCCTCTTTCCGAAAATCCCACCGTGTATGCGCTCATGTTTGGTGAGGTTGGAAATGTTTGGAATAATTTTGATAATGTGGATCCATTCCAATTGAAACGGTCAACAGGAATCGGTGTTAGGATGTTTATGCCAATGCTGGGAATGATTGGATTTGATATGGGATATGGATTTGATGATACAATAATCGATGGGGATATGAAACCGCAGGGCTGGAATTATCATATCCTTTTTGGAATGCCATTTTAATAAATAATAGGAGATAAAGTGAATAAATACATGAAATCAGCTTTGGTGGGTGTGCTATTAGTGCTCCCGGCCTTTATTTTTGCTGAAATGAAAATTGGATACATTGATTCAAATAAATTAATGAGTGAATACAGCGAAGTGGCTTCCGTTCAAGCTGCTGTCGAAAAAGAACAAAGAAAAATGGAAACCGAATTTAACAATCTTTTGGCACAATTAGATAGTGTGAAGACTGAATTCAGCAAGCAAAGTCTTTTGATGAGTGAAACCAGGAGAGAAGAAGCTTCCACTCAAATCATAGATATGGAGACAAATATCCAGAATTTCCAAGTAGAAAAATTCGGACCCAATGGAGAAATATACGCGAAGCAAAATACATTGCTCTCACCGGTACTCAAAAAAATCGATGCAGCAATTCAAAAAGTTGGTGCTGAACGAGGATATGATTATATTTTCGACGCAGTATCTGGAGCTATCGTTTATGCCCTTGACTCTCACGACCTTACTCAATTTGTTTTGGATGAATTAAAGGCACCGCCTTCTGCGGGTGACTAACGCTCTGTACAATTGATCTCTGTCAGACAAATAGCCGAAAAATTAAACGGAACCATCCAGGGTAATCCTGATTTGATGATCTCCGGAATATGTAGCATCGACGATGGAAAAGAGGGGTGTATCTCATTTCTTAGATCGTCAAGGTTTGACAGATATTTTACGGACTCCCCATCCTCTGCAGTGATAGTAAATCCTAACTTCAACCTTGATCGGGGTACTAAAACGACGATTACCGTTGAAAATTCTGATATTGCACTGATTGCTGTACTTTCCATGTTTGACAATAAACCGGTGGCTAATCCAAGTATCCACACCTCTGCAATCATTGGGGAAAACGTATCCATCGGAGTAGACTGCACTCTCCAACCACATGCAGTTATTGAAAAGAATGTTAAAATTGGAGACAACGCCTTTGTTGGGGCAAATGTTTACATTGGCGAAGGATGTTCCATTGGAAGCCGAACTGTTCTTCATCCAAATGTTACGGTTTATCATTCATGTACCCTCGGAGATGATGTAACTATAGATTCAGGCGCCGTCATAGGGGCTGATGGATTTGGATGGGTCACAGTGAAGGATGTTCACCATAAAATCCCACAAATTGGCAAAGTAATTATTAAAAATAATGTCTGGATTGGTGCAAATTGTACTGTTGATCGGGGTACATTTCGTGATACAATAATTAATGAAAATACGAAATTGGATAACGGAATTCAGATCGCGCACAATGTTGAAGTAGGTCGCGGATGTCTCTTTGCAGGTCAGGTTGGTATAGCCGGTAGTACGAAAATTGGAAATCACGTGACGTTAGCCGGGCAAGTGGGTATAGTAGATCATATTAGCATCGGAGATCGGTGTATAGTTGCATCAAAATCAGGTGTAATGCAATCTCTAGCCCCGGGGTCTTTTTTCTCAGGTATACCCGCAAGACCACACAATGAAAAGAAAAGACAGGATGTTATCATTAACAAATTACCGGAAATTGCAAAACGTATCCGTGCTTTAGAAAACCGTTTCGATGAGTTATCGAAGGAAAAAAGTTGAACGACACAAAAAATTACCAGCACTCTAAATATCAAAAAACTATTGGTAAAGAAGTCAGCATCAGTGGCATCGGCCTTCATACAGGTGTTGAATCCACAGCAATATTTAAACCCGCACCCCCAAACTCGGGTATTCTATTTAAGCGAATAGATTTAAAGGACTGTCCTGAAATATTAGCGGATATTGATCATGTAATTGATATTTCTCGAGGAACAACCATCAGTCAGAATGGTGTTCGAATCCACACTGTAGAACATGTCATGGCAGCTGTTGTGGGTCTTCAAATTGATAATGTCCTGATCGAGCTTACCAATAAAGAACCCCCTGTGATGGATGGCAGTGCACAGCCATTTGTAAAAATATTACTAGATGCAACCATTGTTGAGCAGAGCGCTCATCGTGATGAGTTGATCATCGATCAAACCATTACCTACAGTGATCCTCAAAGAGGGGTGGACATCCACGTTCTACCTTCTGATAAATTCCGCATCACGTTTATGACGGATTATAAATTTCCATCGTTGGGTACGCAATATACGGCGATGTATTCTTTGGAAGATGATTTTATTAGTAGATTTGCTCCTGCAAGAACCTTTTGTTTTTTCTCCGAGATCAGGGAACTGAAAGAACTTGGCCTGATTATGGGTGGAGGTATCGATAACGCGTTGGTGTTTCTTGATCGAGAAGTAAAAGATTCAGAAATTGCTACAATCCGGAAAATGTTCCATATTAAAAGTGAAATATTTGCGGGCGAGAATGGAATCATGAATGGTGTAAAATTACGGTTCTCAAATGAACCTGTTCGCCATAAAGTTGTAGATCTTATCGGTGATCTCTCTCTATTAGGAATTCCCATTCGAGGACATGTTATCGCAGCCAGAAGTGGTCATGCTGCAAACGTTGAGCTAGTCAAACGGATCAAACAAGTTTACGGTAAGAAGATCAAAGAAAAGAAACTCCGTCAAAAAGATCCAAAAGTAAAATTCGACATCCAGGCAATATTGCAGATCATGCCCCACAGGTATCCATTCCTTTTAGTTGATAGGATTTTAGATGTTGAGCCGGGTAAAATAGTCCATGCCATCAAAAATGTAACGATGAACGAACCATTTTTTCAGGGACATTTCCCTGGGCAACCTGTCATGCCGGGAGTTTTGATTCTCGAAGCCATGGCGCAGGCAGGGGGATTCCTAATATTAAATTCTATTCCAAATCCCAAAACGAAGCTAATGTACTTTACAGCAATTGACAATACCCGATTTAGAAAAATCGTTGTTCCCGGTGACCAAGTCGAATTTGAAATTCATTTGGTCAAATTCCGAATGGGGACTTGCAAAATCAAGGGAACGGCTTCTGTTGATGGCGAAATTGTCGCCGAAGCAGAAATGATGGCGTCAGTTGTAGACAGGAGAGAATAATTTCCACCACTATCCATCCTACCTCGATCATTCATCCTGATGCGGTCATAGGAGAGAATGTGTCCATCGGACCGTTTTCCATAGTAGAAGAAGATTGCATTATTGGTGATGGAACCGTTATCCACGAACATGTCAGTATAAAAGCGCATTCTAGAATTGGAAAAGAGTGCCAAATTTTTCAAGGTTCTGTTGTTGCAGGGATTCCTCAGGATTTAAAATTTGGTGGCGAGAAAACGATTATAAGCATTGGCGATCGAACGAGAATTAGGGAATATTGTACATTGAACCGAGGGACTGTAGCTCATGGTAAAACGGAAATCGGCAGTGATGTACTGATTATGGCGTACGTTCACGTAGGACATGATTGTATTATCGGAGACAAGGTCATTCTGGCGAACACCATATCTTTGGGTGGACACGTTGAAATTGGATACCACGCAACGATAGGCGGTTTAACACCGGTTCATCAGTTTTGTAAAATTGGTGAACATGCGTTTGTAGGTGGTGCATATCGGGTTGTACAGGATATACCTCCATACATCTTGGCAACCGGTGAACCGATGAAATATGCTGGTCTAAATATTGTTGGACTTCGACGACGAGGATTTTCAGTGGAACAAAGATCCAATATTAAAAAAGTGTATAGTAAAATATTTCGATCTAAAATGAATATTTCTCAGGCTCTTGGATGGATAAAAAATGAAATGGAGCTGACGCCTGAAGTACAAAGAATTATTCATTTTATCGAGTCCAGTGAACGTGGCATTATTTAAATCAGTGAAATCCTGTCTGATTGTTATTGTATTATTTACAAGCGCTTTCACAAATAATATTGAAAAAGATCTTGCAAAATCACTTTCTGTTTCCCCCCATCATACAGTCGAGACATCGAACATCTTTGTTTCTTTATCACTTTACGAATACAATTCGAATCCCAAATTAAAATTGAACTCCCAAATTTGGTTTTCTCCTAATTTGTACGCAAAAGGTGGGATATCCCCAGGTAAATACGATTCTTATATTTGTTCTGCATACCAAATGGGGCTCGGATATGTCCCACAGCTCCCTTGGTCAGAAAAATCAACTACGGTCATTGAATTCGGTGAATATCATCTGAAATGGTATGGCGACAAGCATTATAAGTGGCAATATGGAACAGTAACCCAATCCACAAACTACAAAGAGAATCAGATCCATTTTTCCTGGATGCATTTTTTAGACTCAGACTGGAATCACGAACAGTTTTCCATTATTCTTTCTCGCAATATTAATGACTCATTTAGTTACCAACTTCAAAATGATTTGTATTGGACCGGCTCTAGGATAAAATTGAATCCGGTAATTACGATTTCAGCTAAGTTATGAAAAAAATCAGCATTTTAGGAAGTACTGGTTCCATTGGAACTCAGGCTTTGGAAGTCATAAAACAACATCCGGATCAATTTAAAGTGATCGCTCTATCTGCGCATCGGAATATCAGGCTCCTGATTGAACAAATTAAAGAATTCCACCCGGACACAGTATGCATTTCCGATACTGCTCTTTCTGAAGATATAAAAAACAACCTGGGAAAAATGTGCAATGATGTTCTTTATGGCCGTGAAGGACTTCTTGAACTAGCAGGACGAGATAATGTCGATATTTTGTTAAATGGTCTCGTTGGCTCAGCAGGAATGGAACCAACAATCAATGCGGTGACGTCGGGAATTGATGTGGCTCTTTCCAATAAAGAAAGTCTGGTCCTTGCAGGAGGAGTGATCACTCAATTACAAAAGAAAAATAATGTAAATATTTTTCCGGTAGACAGTGAACACAGTGCGATCTGGCAATGTCTGAAGGGGGAAAAACCTGAGCAGGTCAAACGTCTAATCCTCACAGGCTCTGGTGGACCATTTAGAAACCGACCAACTGATACATTTTCATCCGTTACCGTTGAGGAAGCGCTACGGCATCCCAACTGGAATATGGGATCGAAAATAACTATCGACTCTGCTACGATGATGAATAAAGGCCTTGAAGTTATTGAAGCAAGCTGGTTATTTGAGATTCAGGTGAAAAATATAGATATCGTGATTCATCCACAGTCTATTATTCATTCGATGGTTGAATTTAGTGATGGATCTGTTAAGGCTCAACTCGGGTATCCGGATATGAAAATTCCGATCCAATATTCGCTGACATATCCAGACCATGCGGCAGTATCCTGGGAGCAATTTGATTTAGCTGCCATCGGTCAATTGACATTTGAACAACCGAATTTTCAAAAATTCCCTTGTATCAAATTAGCGTATCATGCGATGGAAGCAGGAGGCTCTTACCCGGTAGTGCTAAATGTAGCGAATGATATGGCTGTAGATGCTTTCCTTCGGAATAGCATTTCTTTTACGGAAATCCCTCAACTGATAGAAAAGGCGATGGAAGCTCATAGTAGTGTGGGAGAACCGGATGTTGATGAGATCAAGGAACTAATGTCCTGGACTTATCATTTTATGAATTCTAAACTCAAAGGATAACCTGTTAATGACATTTTTGTATTTTATGCTTCTGTTGGGTGTTTTGATCTTTGTTCATGAGCTGGGACATTTTCTGGCGGCAAGATCCGTTGGTATGAGAGTTGAAAAATTTTATATGGGTTTCAATCTGTTTGGAATCGGTATCAAAAAAAAGTGGGGTGAAACTGAGTATGGCATAGGATTGTTTCCGTTAGGCGGATATGTGAAAGTCTCGGGAATACTCGATGAAAGTATGGACCCATCCAGTACAGGCGCCGACTATGAATATCAATCAAAAAATGCCCTACAACAGATATGGTTTGCTTCCGCAGGTGTGATAATGAATTTCCTTTTGGCAATTATTATTTTTACAGGAATCGTTTATCATATCGGTGTCGGAGTACAGGATGAGAGAGCAATTGTGGGTGAGGTCATTCCAAATTATCCAGCTCAGTCAGTGGGAATCACAAGTGGTGATCTGATATTGTCTGTCAACGGAGAAGAAATATCCTCTTGGGCAGAGATGACCGAATTGATTCATCCCATAATTGATCAAACGGTAATACTTGAAATAGAGCGAAATGGAATCGTCATAACTGATACGCTTGTGACGACGTCTAGCCAAAGTTATATCGATGGTGAATTGAAGTTGGTTGGCATGGTGGGGATTGCTCCCAAAGTTGAAATTGTACCGGCTACTTTATTCCAAGCTGTTGGAGAAGGATTTTCTTTGACATCCTATTGGCTGGTGATCATCTTTGATTCTCTAAAAATGATCGCTACCGGTGAAGCATCTTTCAAAGAAATTGGCGGCCCCATAATGATTGCCAAACTGACTGGTGAATCCGTAAGAAATGGTTTTCTTTCTTTTCTGAACTTCATGGCGATTATTAGTATAAATCTGGCATTTATTAATATTCTCCCGATACCTGCGATGGATGGAGGACATATAGTTGTCTCGGTTCTGGAAGGTGTTTCTCGACGAAAATTACCGACAAAAGTGAAGATGGGAGTTCAACAGGTAGGTGTTTTAATTCTGTTATTATTATTTGTTTTTGTGATGTTCAATGACATCAGCCGGCTCTTCCAATAGGGGAAGAACTACTTCCTTCAGTTCAAGAATCATTGACCCCAAAGAAGTAGTCTGTTCTATTTTTGCAGGTAATTTTTTTTCATCTTTTGTGTACCAGATTGTCATTTCCCCTTGATTTTTTAACAGTTCTGATCCATCAGGAGATGATGGTGAAAGTACCCAGCATCTGAAAATTCCAGCAGGTACGGATATTGTTTCTTCATGGGTAACTGTAACTTGAATATCCTTTATTTTTCCGTTGTCAAAAGATGTGAACGAATACACATCCCCGATTTTCATATCTTTGGTTCTAAAATAATATATGGCAGAAATTGGGTCCATTACATGGTTGGGAAGTGGTAATATCTTTTTACCCATTGTGGCTTCTTGCTTATCCCAATCGATTATCGCGTTAAAGTCCCTTTTATACTTCCCTTCACGAATTTTTTTGTTCATCCGAATCAAACGAAAATCATCACTTGAAACCCATACATCTATTTCATCACGAACCTTATAAAATTTATCCAGAATGCCAGCGGACCTTGTTTTAGAGATCAACTGGTAAACTGGTACGCCGTTGAGGGTATCGTTATGCATTTCAATAGATGCTAATCCTGCTGAAAAGAATCGAAATCCTGCTGAATAATTCAATTTTTCTCCGGGTATAAATGGATTCTGACTCAGCGCAAATCCGATGAATACCAAGATGATGATGTGTTTATTAATTTTCATTTTCGCCAAAAATAAGTGAAATGATACGATGGGAACTTAAGGGGCGGGATTTCACATAATGAAGTGTTTTTTCCTGATAGGATTTAAGTATATCTAAATTTTCAAGCATTGTCAGTAAACGTACGAAATCTTCATTTGTTTTAACCATAAATCCGATTTTTTCTTTGAATAGATCAACCGCTTCATCAAGAATATGGATGTTTGGACCGAATACAACTACACAGCCATGAACTGCGGGTTCGATGACCGAATGGACACCTGCACCAAATCCAGCGCCCACGTAAGCGATAGAGGCGTATTTATAGAGATCCGCAAGAATCCCCACGGTATTGACTATAACTGCTCTTGAATCTTGGATCCCATCAAAATCATCGAAACGCACAGAATTGATATTCTGTGATAGCAGCACATTCTCCCAAAGTTGAAGAGTTTCCTCGTCAGTTTCATGAGGTACGATGATCAGACGCATATTTTTTGTTTCTAAACTGAATATCCCTTGCGGGAAATAGTCTGAAATCGTTCGAGCAATAATTTCTTTATCTGATGGAATGACACTGCCGAAAATGATATTTTGAGATGCTGGAAACGTATTTGGAAGTAATTGACGATGATTATCACTTTTCCGTTCCATAACCTGGTCAAACCGGGTATCACCGACGATATGGATTTTTTCTTCAGGTGCCAATATTTTCAAATTCTCTTTCAATCGTTGCGAACCCGTCAAAATTTTATCAAACGACGAAAATACCCAACGGTTTGCTGATCGGCTAACTATTTTCAATCTTGCAGAACGCTCGTGAAGATTTGCGTTTATCAATATTACCTGAATTCCCATTTTTTTCGCGATGAAAACATGATTTGGCCAGATATCGTGTCGGGTAATGATGTAATAGTCCGGTTTTATCAACTTGAAGAAAATCCATGCGGACCATGGAAAGTCAAATGGGTGGTAACAGCATGTGTCGAATAATGGAGACTTTGATTCTTTCGCGAATATTGTGGGGGAAAAAAATGATTGTACCAGTAGATACTTGCTTCGATTCATCTTTTTCAGAACCGGTTTGAGTTGTTCGAACTCACCCGCGGATGCCGCATGGAATATGACAACCCGGCGTCGGTCTTGGGCTATTTTATGTTTGACTTTTAATAGAGAGGGATATTGATGGATCAGGTGATTTTTTATTTTTGGAACCAACCAGCCTACAGTATGAAGTAGAATCCATATTCCTGGCGAAAGCACAAGATAAATGATGTAAAAAATCATGAATTGAAAATATTACCGGTGGGAAAGTAAAATGTCGACAAACTCTCTGAACGCGCCGTCACCTCCGGCTCTTTCAGTAATGATATGAGGCGTAAACTGCTGTAAAATTGGACTGCTTGACGGCATGCCTGATATTCCCACAGATTTCAGAACTTCAAGATCATTTATGTCATCGCCAATGTAAGCCACCTGATCAAGTTCTATCTCAAATCGTGCACAGAGATACTTAATTCTAGGGAGTTTATCCTTTTCACCAAGATACACATGCTGGATATTCAATTTTTCAGCTCGTCTCGATACTGCAGGAGAAGATTCACCAGTGAGAATTGCTACTTTTACTCCAGCTTCATGTAATAATTGCACGGCCATACCATCATAAGTGGAAAATGCTTTCATGAATTCACCATTATCAGTGTAATACATTTTTGCGTCCGTCCAAACACCATCAATATCGGTAGCGACCAAACGGATATGCGGAGATTTTACTTTTAAGATATTTTCATTCATGTATTATTATTAGTTTTGAAGAAGACAATCTTGTCTGCTCACCAGTTGAGATCATCCTCATGAATCACAGTGTCTTCAGGGATATGATGTTTTGGTTTTTTACCTATGACCTCATGTATCCGCATTGGAGAAATACCGATCCCAGGTCCTTTTGTGGTTAACATATCGGCAGTAATTTCCTGGTCAGGAAAAAGCTCGACAGCAGAAACGATACTTTTTGCCAATTTTTTAAATACAGGGAGCTCGGATTCCTGTACATTTTTTTCAAATCCTCCCAATGCCTGTTCAGTATGTCGGATGTCTCTAACCATTTTTGAAAATCCCTGTGGCTCGAGTGAAGCGGCATGATCTCCACCTTTCATGGTTCTATCCAAAGTGAAGTGTCGCTCAATGATCCGTGCACCCAACCCCACAGCTACCGGTGGAAGTGCGATGCCAAGCTCGTGCCCAGAATACCCAATCACTACCTTAGGAAATTCCTTTTTGTAAGTATGAAGTACATTTAAATGAATTTCGCTAAATACGGATGGATACGTAGACGTGCACTGTAAAATTCCGATCTGGTCATTGTATTTGGATATATGTTCGTATGCAGAACAAACGGTTGCTAGATCAGCCATTCCAGTAGATAAAATAACCGGTTTCCCCTTTTTTGTGGTATGCTCCAGAAGTGGGAGGTTGGTTAAATCAGCAGAGGCCATTTTAAAGAATAATACGCCTAGTTCATCCAGAAAATCGATACTTTCTTCGTCCCAGCCAGATGCACAAAAAATCAGTCCAATTTTTTCTGCGTATTTTTTAAGTTTGAGATAATCTTTTTCTGAAAGTTCGAGTGCCTTTTTATGCTCACCATACGTGGCTCCAAAACTATTGCGATTATCATAGGGTGCTTCGAGTCCGCTTTTTGTAAGAATGCGGTTTATGGATCGCTTCTGAAATTTCACAACATCAGCGGCGCAATCTTTTGCCTTATCAATTAATTGTTGGGCAATTTTCACATCTCCCTGATGATTTATGCCGATTTCGGCAATTATCAAAGTTGGAAAGCCTTCACCGACTTTTCGATTCCCAATGGTGATCACACTCATGCAGATTCCTTATTATTCATTTTCATAACCATCAAAATTTACAAAATAATTGCCATTCTGATGTTTCGTGGATTGGCTAATAATATTTTTCTCTTTAAGGGAAAAATAGGCGGTCTGCAGGTAGCTTCTGCTTCGTTTGCCTAAGACATTTCTCATGCTTTCATTATCTTCAAATATCAGATTTCCCTCATTTGAAATCAGAAAAACTTCTTTTTTTTGATTCAGAATCTCTTTGAATAGATAGTTATCTTCAAACCAATATATCTGATCGTTTACCACGCGACAGGCAAATCCTTCGGTAGTCTGCAAAGGATTTCTTCCCCAAATCGGTATCGCTTGATCTTCAATGTTCAATAGCGACAACAACATGGGAAGAATATCTGCCTGACTGGTTACTGTATCAATCATTTTCCCATTGTTGATGATATTCGGATTATATATCACCAGTGGAATTTGGGCGTTGATTGGGTTATCAAAATTTTCACGATTCACCCAAAGGCCGTGATCGGAGGTAAAAATAAATAGGGTATTTTGATACCACTCTGAAGCTGAAGCTTCAACTAAAAAATCATGAATCACTTCGTCAACATACGCCATAGTACGTGCAGTTCCCTGGCGATTAAACGGAGCATCGGGGAAATGGGGAATATGGTAATCATAGGAATCGGGTATTTTCCACGGTTGGTGGTTAGTTGTTGTAAACAGCACAGATAAAAATGGTGAAGATGTCTGATCCATTTCATCCAAGGCCATTTGGAATAAGTGGTGGTCAAATTTTCCCCAAGCAGTTCCCTCCGCATCGTCCGGTAAGTTTCGCTGATCAAAGGTTTGTTGAAAGCCATTCATTTTAAGGAAACCATTCATGTTATCGTAATTTGCATCTCCGCCATAGTAATATGAAGTTGCATATCCACGATCACCAAGAATGTTGCCGATGGTAGTAATCCCTGACATGGATTCAACCTGGTAGATGAGAGGTAATCCAGGAAGTGATGGCCTGCCTGTTAAAATAGTACTTATCCCGTGAGCGGAGCGGCTACCATTGGCGTAACATCGCGTAAAAGATATTCCGTTTTCAGCAAGGTTGTCAAAATGAGGCGTCGCATTAAGCGTAGAACTCGGATTCAAATATCCGCACAATGCCCCGGTAAATGATTCTAGAATTACGATAACGACATTGTATGGTTGTGAAGTCACACCCGATGAGAGAATAACATCTGACTGGTGGTGTTCGCCATTTGTTAATATGTCAAGGGTTGTCTGCTTTGCTTCGTCTAATGGATATGTGGAAAATATTTTCGTCAAATGATCTTCTGAAGATAATTCAACTACCGATCTGCCAAAAAAGAAAATTCCATTTAGTGCAGTTTGGTTTGCGAGATTATTATCGCTGAAAATAGCATAACCCCAATCTATTGGTCGTTCCTGCCATCCTCCTCTACATGCCAAGATAAGACCTGCAGTCATGATAAAGAAGGTAGTCACATGTATTAAAACATGGGGCGATCTTACTTTTTGAACGAGCTTTGAGCATCGGTTAATAATCCACCCAAAAATGAATGTCATGAGTGACAGGATAATGAAATACTGCACAATCGGATATTCACTTTTGAGGTAGGACCAGAGTTCAGTTTCGTTTCCCGATTGATGAAGGATTAGAAAATTGACATGCATCCCAAATTCTTTGAAAAATTCCAGATCGAACAGATGCATCACCGATATAAGAAACAGACACACGATATTGTAGGTAGTATAAATCATTTTATACGATCGGGTTCTCCAGCCGATATACGGGAGGAAAGCTGTAATCAGCACAGGCAAAGTAAGGTAACCGGAGATTACACTATCTAATCTTAATCCTAAAAAAATTGCTTTTAAAAAAATTCCACCCTGTTGGTAGTCTAAAGATTCACTCTGTGAAAAGAGAAATATAATTCTCCATGTCAGGTTAAGAGTGAGAAAAAAGAGGAAAGAAATACACCCAGCGAGAAAAGCACCAGGCAATGAAAACAATTGCGGATGTGATGAATAGGGTTGAGTACGACTCATTTATCTTCATTTTCCAGGAAGGTTTTTTCAAGAAGACTGAAATCTAGCTCTGTATCAATTTGCAAACTGTATTTTTCTGGTAATAGGTAATAACCGATTTTTCCGCCCAAACGGTTACCGGTTTTGTTAAAAAGTTGATGGGTGAAAATGTAAAAGGAACCGTTTTCAGCATAACGGATGTCTTTCAGATCCATGTCCTGTCGGCGGGGACGATTCAAATAGTCATATTCAGGGATTGCACGATCGCCGTCAATTGTCCAGAAAAAGTGATGAGTTTGAGATAGAGTAAGGAGAGAGTCTAAGCGACTCAGAATAAAATGATCAATCGCCTTGGATAATGCATCCACAGGGCGAAACGGACTTGTTGCCTGCATAAGTACGATCATATCAGTAGAAATATCGTCCGAGTCCAGTATATCTAGAAAGTGTCTTACTGCTGACTCGGATGTTGCTGAATCTCCGGAGATATCAGTGGGCCGAAGAATCGTTCTAGCGCCTGCCCGTTTTGCAATGGACACAATCTCTGTATCGTCGGTGGAAACATAAACGGCATCTACCTGAGGTGTATTTAATGCATGTTCAATTGTGTGTACAATTAACGGTTTCCCCGCAAACAATTTGATATTCTTTAGTGGGATTCCCTTGCTTCCGCCTCGAGCGGGGATGATGACAACAGTTTCATTCATATTCGGATAATTTCTTAATTTTTCCTGTACTCAAAAGATTTTCGACAAATTGTTTTTCTGATTTCATATCATGTTTTGATGCTTTTTTGATGACACCAATTTGGATAAGCCAATTCATCCATTTTTGATCATTGTAATGAGCTTTGGAATCAATGAAAAAATCAAATCCATGAATAATCACTTCATCAAATCTATCCATTGCCCACATGATGGATGTCGTCCCTGTAGTGGGGCGGATAATTCCGCATCTATTTTCCCAGGATTCCATCTCATCCAGACTTGCCAGTTCATAATTCGATGAAGAAATTCCTAACCGCCTGGTAATTCTTTGGTGGATAGAGTCGGTTTTTGACCGTAGAATTTCAGCCGGGATGAGCACCACAATCCTATCCGGAAAATGTTTTCTCTTCTTCAGTTTCTGATTTGCTCCGTTGAACCAGATATGTGTTTGGGAACCCACGTAATCCTCAAACTCGGCTGTTGAATAATTATTTATCCTTCCAATTGTTGAGAATGAATCGACTAGAGTTCCCAACTTTTGCTGCAAAACGGATTGTCCATTACCGATGATCAGAATTGAAGTATTGGAAATATCAATCTCCCACACGGAGATCAAAAACCTGACCAGTTAAATGACCATGACAATAAGAAGTAGAAATTTCTGCTACTCTCTTTGGGCATAACATCTTCAAAGGATCTTCACCCGTAAAAACAGACCGCATTTTTGTCAGTGTTCTTGAAGGATTAATACAATTAACCATGACTTGTCTATCTTCAAATTCTTCAGCAAGGCTTTGTACAAAATTGACCAATCCCGCTTTCGCGGCGGAGTATAATCCGAATTTACTCCGTCCCCGTTTTGCAGATGATGAACCGATGAATAACAGATGGCCACCACCTGTCATGGTTTTTAATGCTAACTTGGCTACTAAAAATGCGGATGTCAAATTGATTTTAAGTCCCTCGTCCCATTCAGAATAGGACAGATTTTCAACCAATTCAATAATCGGGCGGTTTCCAATTTTCATAGCACCCATACTATGGACGATTATATCCCAGGATTGGTTTTCAAAGCGAGCCAGAGAATCCTTATTTTGTATTTGAATTTCCGATCCTGCAACGGTCACGTCAGCCCCAAAACTCAGCAACCGCTCAGAAATGGCCTTTCCAATCCCACTGGTTCCACCTAAAATTAATGCCCTTTTATTATGAGCGTCAAAATCGGATTGATTCAGATACAGTTTTGATCTCATCAATTGTTCAGCCAGGTAAAAATCCATACGGGTAGTAATTTTAAAATTAAAGCTGTTCCCTTTAAAAAAATTAATTTTTACCTTTTGGTTATGCATGAACACCAATCCAACTTCATCTGTCGTTATCAATCCGGATTGTTGCGCAGCTTTTAAAATATCTACACGGAATGCCTGAGGAGTTTGAACGGCTTTGATATTTTCACGTTCCATATGTCCGGCAACCCCATTTTTAACAATGATAAGAGAATCGTTGGGATTTTGGATAGGAGCAGCGCCATCAAATTCAACCAGACTTTCAATACACTCTGTGATCAATTCATTAGTGACGAATGGTCTTGCAGAATCGTGAACAAGTACATTCTTTGTACCAGGCGCTAACGCATTCACACCATTAGTGGCAGACCCTTGTCTGGAATCTCCACCCAGAATGACTTTGCAATCGGGATAATCTTTCTTGACCTGGTCCATATCCTTTGGTGATGTGGTAATAATCACCTCATCAATCATAGGATGTTCAGAAAATGTTTTCACTGAAAATGAGAGCATCTGTCGCCCGTCAATGGTCATGAACTGTTTGGGAATGCTACTTTGAAATCGTCTACCTTGTCCTGCAGCTAAAATAATGACGCTATTCATAAAATTATTTTTTCTAAATTATTAATTATATTATGTTTAATTACAATGTTAAAGTTGTTCTCGTTTTCCGGTTTCGATAAATATTCTAATCATTTCTGATATTCTGTGAACCGTCTGTCCATCTGATTTCCAGCAACATTGTTCGCCCCAATATTGCCGTTCCTTTTTGAATTTATCGGGGTGTTTGATTGCATCAACTACAGTGGCTCTCAGATGATCGGGTGTGCATGTATGTCCAACAATCCAGTCTTCGTCTAAATAAGCAATTTTAAATGGTCTGGAACTCCGGTCTGTGTTTTTCATCTCGGAGTTGATAATTTTCTCATCAATCCAGCTTCCCTCTTTCCGTTTATCATAATCAGGAAAACATCCAGGATAAGAAGGGAGTATGATCTGAACTACAGGCTTTCCAATAGCCGCAGCTTCACCAATAACAGAAGATACGTCACTGACAACCACATCAGCCAATTTGATAAATTCATTGATGTTGCTTTTTTTATCTGGTACGACCGCTTTGAATTGCCGTGCATACTTATAATCCTGAGGGTGCGGAACTATAATCAAGTTTGGTATATCGTGTAAATACCTTGCATTTCGTATTCCCCAGTGTTTGCTATGTTTTCCCCCCCACGTAGGGGCAAATAATACTACCGGGAGATCCGGGTTTAAATTATATCTGTCACAAAGGGTGTGGCGGTCAATTTTCAGGTTAATTAAATTATCCATTTTTGTAAAACCACCCATCAATCCGTTTTTAAAACCAGGGTTCAATTTTTCCATTTTTCTTTTGAATACTTCTCCCTGATAAAACAATAATGCACATTCATAGAAGTATTCATAGCGGTAGGCATAATACTTTATAGGTCCGACACCATGATCAACATAAATCATCTGTCCAGTCCATTCTTTGTGTTTTTTTAGTCTTCGCATGGGTATATCGTAAGCGGCAACAACATAAGGCGCTAGAGATTTTACCGCTTTATAATTTCTGAACTTATGCTTGTGAATTTTCACAATGTTGGTTTCCCACCCGGATTTTGACATATATTCCTGTACCGGTCTAATACACGCCAAATCCTTAAGCGAAGTCCAAATAAAATCAATTCTTCTCATGAAGTGTTCTTTCCAAACTGAATCTCATAAAATTGCCTGTATGTACTTTCAAGGTTCATTAGTTCTGTATGTGTACCAGTTTCAATGACTTTACCACGATCGAAAACAACGATCTGATCTGCCTTTCGAATTGTTGATAATCGGTGTGCAATAACGATAACCGTTTTATTCTCCACCAGTCTGTCAATCGCTTCCTGAACTTTTTGTTCAGACTCTGTATCCAATGCAGAGGTGGCTTCGTCAAAAATCAAAATGGGTGGATTTTTCAGGATCGCTCGTGCGATTGATATTCTCTGTCGTTGCCCACCTGAAAGCAAGGTTCCTTTTTCACCGATCACGGTATCAAATTCTTTAGGGAGTTGTTCGATAAACTCCAGAGCATTCGCAGCCTTTGCGGCATTGATTAATTCATCGTGAGAACAGTCTGGTTTGCCATAGGAAATATTATTGGCAATCGTATCGTTGAACAGAATGGTATCCTGCATGACAATACCCAAAATAGATCTGATAGAGTCAATCGTTAGATCTCTGATATCCTGACCATCCAGAAGTATTCTACCATCGGTCACATCATAAAAGCGTGGAATCAAATCGACAAATGTGGATTTCCCCGCACCACTTCTCCCAACAAGCGCAACAATCTGTCCTTTTTGAATTGTAACGGACACATTTTTTAATGAGGGTCCCGTGCCACTTTCATATTTGAAAGTAACATTATCAAACTGGATTGAACGATCAAACGATTGAATCGATTTTGCATCTTCAATGTCAAAAATTGCCGGGCGTATTTCCAGAATATTAAAAATTCTATCAGCAGATGCAAGTCCTGCCTGTATCTGTGCGGAAACATTTCCCAGTTTTTTTCCTGGCTGAAGTAGAGCAAATAATATGAGAATGAATCGCATAAAATCATCATGAGCAAGTCCGTGACCACCAAGCACCGCGGAACCACCGATCCAAAGAAGTATTACTCCGATAGACACACCGATGATTTCATTAATGGGTGTACTGAGTTTACTCATTTTTGCCTGCCGGAAAGATAATGCAAAAAATTTCTTATTTTCTGATATAAAACGATCGGTTTCGAATTTTTCCATCGCAAATGCTTTCACAATCCGAATACCGGAAATAGTTTCCTGAAGAATGTTTGAGATGCCTGCAATCTTGATGCTGGAACGTTTTGATTTTCTTCGGATACTTTGACCCAGTTTCGTAATAACCAATCCGGAAATGGGGATCATGATCAGTGCAATAAGTGTCAATTTGATATCGATTATGAACAATAAACATATAAAAATAATAATGTTAACAGGTTCAACGATTAATTTTTGAAGACTTTGACTAAATGACGCTCGTAATGCAGCCACATCTCGAATCATTATGGTTTGAAGTTCTGCGGATTTACTTCTGTCGAAATAGGACAAAGGTAACTGGTGGATATGTCCAAAAAGCGAAGTTCGGATATCAAGTATGATTCTATTCTGGATGAACGCCAATGAAACCATATTAATATAAAAGAAAATATTTTTCAGAATAAAAATAAGCACCAGCCAAAGACATAAGTGCAGTAGTTGCTGAACAGGTGAACCGTTCCCGACCAAAAGATGAGTCCATTCTTTAAGCTTATCATTTACAGAAATAGATTGATCAACGGTTTCGATCGCTACCGTTTCTGTTGGATTCTCAGAAATCACTTTATCCATCAATGTTCCGATCATCCAGATAGAGGTGGAACTTAATATCGCGAAAATCAGCGATGAAATGACAGCCAGGATAAGGATATATTTATAGGGAGAAATATATCTTAACAGTTTTCTTGATGTTTTCATACTGGGAATTTACCATCCCCTTGCCTGACAATATGAGGCGGGGAGGTTGTCAGATCAACGATTGTTGAACCCAAAGAATCTCTTACTTTTTGATCTTCAAAAATGGTGAGATCGGGGAAATCAATTTCTACCTGACTTACTTCAATCAACGGTTGTTTTCCATGGCGATTAATACTGGATGTAATTATTGGACAACCTGATTTTTTTACAATATTTCTGGGGAAATTGTGATCTGGAATTCGAATACCTATTGATAGCGAATTCAATGTAACTAACGGTGATAATCCTGAGGGTTTCTTCTGTAGAAGGAAAGTAAATGGACCAGGAAACAAAGAATTTATGATGTCCAAAAATTCAGGATTTACAATAGCATATTTGTCGATCATATCAATATCCGAAACAACGACGCTTAATGGTTCACTCCTTCCTTTTAAAAAATTCAACAGTCTGATAGCTTCCGTATTTGTTGCATCTACACCCAAACCGTACAACGTATCAGTGGGGTACACGATAATTTCGCCTTCCTTTACCAATTTGGAGGCGTAATTCACGTATTCATTATTAGCAGGGTATATCATTTTCTTTTAATTAATCAATAATCCAAAATTAAGCAATTCAAGTTACTACTTTACAACCACTTCCTATGAAACCAGAAATACTGCTGAGGGTGTTGTTTGATTTTATCTTCCAGCATGTGGTGGTACTTTTGATTAATGCTTCGAATTCGATCGTTGATATCGGTGCCATTTTGCTCTATTATTATCTCTTCCATGTCTAAAATATAGGTACCATTATCAGCTAGCACAACGGTCGTAAAATAGATAGGGATTTCCGTTTTTATGTGAAAAACACAAAAGCCTTTCGGCGATCGAGCTGGCTTCCCAAAAAAATTAATATCTATCCCGCGCTTGCTACCTCTTTGATCTCCGACGATAACCAAAAAATTTTGGGATAATTCATCCATCATTTCTTTGGTAGATGCTCTTGAGGAAATCAACTTACAACCATTGGATTTTCTAACCCACGTAATGAACCGGTCAAATCCAGGGTCTTTTTGAGGACGGGCAATTGCGCTGACCGCAAGACCTGAAATAGCTAAAATATGGGGGAGTAATTCCCAATTGCCGAAATGAGCACTAAGGACAATTCCATTCGTGCGAGTGTTCAATATCGTTTTGGCTGATGGAGTCATCTCAATTAGCATATCCAGCTTTTTCTTGGATAGAAATGGTAGTCGAAAGAAATCCATTAGTACTTTTCCAAAATGCCGATACATGTTGGTAAGAATATTTTCAATATCAGAATTGTTAAGGCTGGGAAAAGCGATGCGGATATTTTCTTTAGAAGTTTTTTTTCGGATGGCGACGAAACGATATAAAAGGTATCCAAAGAGATTGCCGAAACGGTGCATCATTTTTCGGGGCAGGTGACCGATAATCCAACACATTTTGAATAATGAATAATATACGATTGTATTTCGGAGCATATCTTGTAATTCAGGTCAAAAATTGAGCTGAAATTTACTCTATTCATCAACGTAGGATTCGGAATTATTTATCAGTTTTCAACTTAACCGTAGTCTATAGATTAAAATATTTTTAGATTATTGATTCCTAACGATGGGAAAAATACCATATGAATATCCTAAAACATGTTAAATATTGGGAGATTTTGCAGTATCGGTGTAATTTTATCATTATGAAAAACAAGATTCTCTTCCTACTCCTACTCATTGCCAACCTATTATCTCAAGATTCTCTGGTGTATAGCATTCCAATCCACGGTGATATTGATATGGGTCTGCCATATTACATAGAACGTGGGATAATTGAAGCAGAGGAAAATAATGCACAATTCATCCTTTTTGATATTGAAACTTTTGGTGGAAGGGTAGATGCCGCAACTCGTATCAAAGATGCCATTTTAAGCAGTAAAATCCCTACCATTGCATTTGTGAACCGTCGGGCTATTTCAGCAGGGGCATTGATATCCTTATCATGTGATTCAATTTACATGGCTATTGGTGGAACCATCGGAGCTGCGACAGCTGTAGATCAATCTGGAAAAAAAGCGTCTGAAAAAGTCATTTCATACATGAGAGAGGAAATGGCGTCCACAGCGGAAGCAAATAATCGCAACCGGGACGTAGCTGCTGCCATGGTGGATGAAGAATTAGAAATATCATTTATTATGGATGTTTCCGGAGATACCCTTACCGTCAAAGATGTCAGCGGATTTAAATCCGGGAAGCTGATCACCCTCTCAACGGAACTAGCGTTACGATTAAAAATCGCAGACCGGACATTCGAAACCCGCACGGAAATTCTGGACTACCTACTACCATCTGGCTGGGAGGTAGTTGAAGTTAAAGTTTCCTGGTCTGAACAACTGGTCCGTTTTCTTACCAGCCCAACCGTTGCTCCACTTCTAATGTCATTGGGCCTGCTGGGATTATTTTTCGAAATAAAATCACCCGGTTTTGGATTTCCTGGGGCTTTCGGGCTAATTTGTCTGGGACTGTTTTTCGGGTCCCATCTCCTCGTTGGACTAGCGGATGTTTTTGAAATAATTTTGTTAATATCCGGTATCGCTTTGATATTGCTGGAGGTGTTTGTCGTACCTGGTTTTGGAATCACCGGTATTTCGGGTATCGCTTTGATCCTGTACAGTATGTATAAAATGTTATTGGCCCCACACCCGGGTCCCGGAGAAGGATGGGAGGCTTATTATGGGATGAATATTGGTATCATCGTCATGTTTATAACAGGGATCATTTTCTTTAAAGCATTAACCAAAAGCAATTTATATCACAAATTCATTCCGATATCTTCACAAAAAAAATCAGATGGATTTTCCATTTCGAAGGGATATGATCAACTCAAAGGGAAAACCGGGAAAACTATCTCGAAGCTTCGACCATCCGGTAAAGCGTTGATTGATGGTAAGGAATATCAGGTGATGTCCCACGGTGAATTTATAGAAGCCGGAGCGGATGTCCTTGTTGATGGAGTAGATGAAAATCAAATTTTAGTTAAAACATTAGACCATTAGTAATGAATGATAAATAAAAGGAATTTCGTATGAATACTCTCACATTAGCTTTGCCAATAGGCATAATAGCCTTATTTGGCTTTTTCTATTTTGTCCCCATCGGACTCTGGTTCCAATCAGGTGTTTCTATCGGTTGGGGAAAAATCGGTATGGTAAAATTAATCATCATGCGGGTAAGAAAAATACCACCTAAGATGATGGTGGACGGCATCATCAACCTGCACCGGGCGGGATTGGACTATGTTTCATCAGAAGAACTTGAAACCCATTTTCTTGCGGGGGGAAGAGTGGGTAAAGTCGTTGATGCACTTATTGCTGCTGATAAAGCGAACATTGATCTTGATTTTAAAACCGCCACCGCGATAGACCTTGCCGGCCGTGATGTGAAAGAAGCCGTTGCGACGAGTGTTAATCCAAAAGTGATTGATTGTCCCAGAGAAGGGAAAGTCTCCGCAGTGGCAAGAGATGGTATTCAGCTATATGCTAAAGCTCGGGTCACAGTCAGGACGAATATCGAACAACTGGTAGGCGGAGCTACAGATGACACAGTCATCGCCCGTGTTGGTGAAGGGATCGTCAGCGCTATCGGATCATCCGACACATATAAGAGTGTTTTGGAAAATCCTGACAACATTTCAAAAGCCGTTTTATCTAAAAGTCTTGATGCTGGAACCGCTTATTCTATTCTATCCATCGATATCGCTGATGTGGATTTGGGTAAAAATGTGGGTGCCCACTTAGCAGCAGATCAAGCGGAAGCCGATAAAAAAGTAGCTCAGGCTAAAGCGGAAAGCAGAAGGGCAATGGCAGTAGCCGAAGAACAGGAAATGGTTGCTCGCACCCAAGAAATGCAGGCGAAAGTCGTAGAAGCCGAAGCTGAAGTCCCCAAAGCAATGGCTGATGCATTTCGGAAAGGGAATCTTGGAGTGATGGACTATTACAAGATGCAAAATATCCAGTCTGATTCTCAGATGAGGAAAGCAATTTCAAAACCTGACTCAGAAACCACAGATCCTTCTAAAGAAAATTCTGGAAAATAAATCATGAATCTTGCCGGATTTGAACCTGGAATAATCGGTATCATTATTTACATGATCTACTCTGCATATAGTGCACAGAAGAAAAAACAGGAGAAACTTCAGAAGAGGGGGACTGTCAAAAGTCCCCCTTCCTCTGGGAAAGATGTTTTTGATCTTTTTAATACTCTCAAATCTGAATTTAATAAAGCTATTGAACCAGAAACTGTAGTCAATCAAACTGTCAAAATAAAAGAATCTGATAGTTTTGATCTTTCCGAAAAAGAGTCTTCAGAGCAAACGTACAGTGAATTTGAGCGAGAACAGCAAGCTGATTATGCGGCAGCATCAATACAAAGTTATGAGTATTCTGATTTTAATCACTCTGAATCTGTAGAGTTAGAACCAGAAATTTATCAACCATTCAAACATAACGCTTCTTTGCGTCATGTAATGAAAATGTCTCCACTAAAACAGGCAATAGTTTTAAAGGAAATTCTGGATCAACCCATTGGGTTTCGACGAGAAGGAGGTCCTTTTTGGTAGATATCAGCTGTAACCGGGTATCCGGTTACCGTTTGAGGCTTGAATAGAAGGTTTCCAATTTTGTTTTAAAATCGTCTAGTGACTGGTTATTATCTATACAATGAGTGGCGAATTGTTTTTTCTCTTCGTCCATCATTTGCAAATCCATCCTCTTTTTAATTTGATCATCAGATAAGTTTCCTCTTCTTCTGGCTCTTTTTATACGAGTATCCTCGTCAGCAGTTATTAAGAGGACATAATCAAAAAAATGTGAGTACTGGGCTTCTATCAACAAAGCAGCATCAAGCACAAATAATTCGATATTTTCTTCGGTGCATTTTTGAACGGCTTTTTCCACTAGGAGATATACTTCCGGCCAAATAATTCCATTCAGTATTTTCTGATCCATTGGGTTTGAAAACGCAGTAGCAGCCAATGCGGCAAAGTCCAATTTATTATGAACGTTTTTGATTGTATTTCCAAACACGTTGAATAGTTTTTTTTGCAACGAATTGGTATGTAGCATATGTGTCTTAGCTTCACTGTCTGCGTCAAAAACAACAGCTCCCTTATCAGCGAAAAACTTTGAAGCGGTTGTTTTTCCTGAACCCAAACCACCGGTGACTCCTAATTTAATCATACTGATCTAAAATCTGAAAAATAGAATTCGTAATTTGACTCACCGTACCACTGCCATCAACAAATTTTGTCAAGTTCTTATCTTGGTAATATTGAACCAGCGGTTCTGTTTGCTTTTTATATACAGCCAATCGTTTTTGTATGGTTTCCGGTAGATCATCCCTCCGTTGTATCAGCTTTGAGTGGCAAACGTCACATAAATCCGAATTATTAGGAGGATTAAACAACAGGTTATAAATTTTTCCGCAATGGGTACATGAGCGTCTTGATGATAACCGCTCCACGATGATATCATCATTTGTTTGAAGAACCACCACTTGATTGATGTGAATATTTTCAGATTTAAGTATCAATTCCAATCCATCCGCCTGCGGATTTGTTCTTGGAAACCCATCCAAAATGAAACCGTTATTACAGTCTTTTCCTTTCAATCTTTCCTTTATCATGATCAAGATATTCGAATCAGGAACGAGCAGACCATTATGCATATATGATTTTGCAACTCTACCCAGCTCCGTATCATTAATGATGTTCTCACGTAGTATGTCGCCAGTCGAAATGTGCGGAATTTTATACTTTCCGGAAATTCTCTTTGCTTGTGTTCCTTTTCCTGCTCCAGGGGAACCGATGAAAATGATATTCATATGTTCTTATTTGATAATTATTATAAAAATAGATTGACTATAAAACAAATATTGCCGGTTCAAACGAGTAATATCCCCGCAATTGTGGCAGTCATGAATGATGCGATAGCTCCACCAAACATGGCTTTTAATCCTACTTTTGCTAAATCGGATTTTCGATTAGGTGCCAATGCGCTGATTCCTCCAATTTGGATTCCGATAGATGAAAAATTGGCAAATCCGCAGAGGGCATACGTGGAGATGATTATTGCACGTTCACTAAGTACGCCGTTGTTGATGTAGGTTCCCAGGGTTCCGTATGCAACAAATTCATTCAGCGATAATTTTATTCCCAGTAAGTTGCCTACTTTGTCTGCTTGAGTCCAGGAGACACCCATAAGCCAGGCAAGAGGACGAAGTAGGGTTCCAAACAGGGTCTGAAGTGAACCCGGAATGAGTCCCCGATATTCACCAATAGCAGGTGACATTCCAGATGCATCATATGAGTAGTATTCGCCTTTGAAAATTTTTCCATCTATTAACAAATCCACATAATTCAGCAAAACATCTATCACAGCGATGAGAGCAATAAATCCAATCAACATCGCGCCCACATTAACTGCTAATTTTAGACCATCGGTTATCCCATTGGTAGCTGCTTCGATGACGTTACTACCTACACTAATTTTCGGTAATTCCACATCACCGGCAGTTTCGGAGTGTTCCATCTCAGGAAAAATAATTTTCCCCACTACTAGAGCAGCCGGTGCGGACATGACGCTGGCAGCAATCAGATGCCCTGCCGGGACACCCATTGAAATATAACCGGCCAATACTCCTCCTGCGATAGTTGCAAATCCACCAACCATAATTGTGAGTAGCTCAGATTTCGTCATTTTATTCAGAAACGGTTTGATCAATAATGGTGCTTCTGTTTGTCCAACAAAAATATTGGCAGAACAGGACAGAGTTTCTGCTCCACTTGTACCGATAGTCCATCTCATGAATTTACTCATGGATTCAATCACTTTTTGCATAATGCCCAAGTAGTATAGGACACTCATAAATCCACCAAAGAAAATAATGGTGGGGAGTACTTTAAACGCAAATTGAAATCCAAACCCAGGCCATTGGGCATCCGGTCCCGTGAAGAAATATGCGCCATCTGATAAATTAGCAAACAAAAATTTTGCGCCGAAATCAGATAAACTTAAAAACCCTGCTATTTTATCACTGAATGATTTGAAAATAATCTGACCATGCAAACCGTGCGCGACGAGATAAGCAATCCCTGAAATGACAAAAACTGCTGCCACGAAACGTTGTGCTGGTTGAAAGAATTTCATTTTGGCATTGAGAATGAGAAAGAGAACAGAGATAATCAGCATCCATTTGGGTACGCCTGGAATCAAATAGAATACTGTCCAGACAATACTACTTCCTATGAGTACAATAATCAGCGCTTTGAAGCCACCACCAAGTTTTTGATCGTCCTTCTGCATAATATAAGTGACCAAAAGCAGACCGAGTATTCCCATGCCGATATAACTGAAATAATCACTTCTGAGAATAATTAGTGCGAATAAAAACTGAAGCCCAATTCCCCACAATATGGGTTTCAGCTTGATGTTGGATTTATGATAAGATAATAGCCAGGCTATTCCCAATAGTGCGAACAATCCAAAAATACTTATAAAATTCATACATACTCCTCTACTTTAATCAAGACTTTCCAGATCAATTATAATCAAGTCTTTTTTCCATGGTCTTCAGTAAATCCTGAAAGGATTTCTTTTTCAGATAGACGGCAAAATTTAATACAATGAAAACAGGTACACCTACACAAGTTTAGGGGTGTGGAGGATCAAAACAAGTACGGCATCTGGCTTCATATTTATCGGCTTCTCCAACAACAACTTGACCACCTTCATGGCTGAGCCGTTGACTATAATTTGCAGGATCTCCACATATGACGCAAATAGCCAGGACTTTTGAGATAAATTCAGCTTCGATAAGCAATTCAGGCATTGGACCGAATGGTCTCCCCATATAATCCTTTTCCAGACCGGCGATGACCACTCGTTTTCCAGAGTTGGCTAATGATCGGCAAACCTCAACAATGGATTTGTCAAAAAATTGAGCTTCGTCCACACCAATGACGTCCGCTTCGTCAATGTGTGCCAATATTTCATGAGGATCACTGATCACCACAGACTTTATCTTACGATTGTTGTGTGAGACGATGTATCCCTCGCTGTATCGGTTATCAATTGCAGGTTTAAAGATTTCCACCTTCTGTTTTGCAATCTGTGCACGTACCAATCGCCGGATTAATTCTTCGGTTTTTCCGCTGAACATGGGTCCGCAAACGATTTCGATCCAGCCGCCCATTCTAGGGGTTAATTTCACGGTTTATCTCCAATTTTATATCCTAATAATAACGACATAATCTTTGTCCGGATTACGTCAATAGCTACTTTGTTTTTGCCCCCTTCGGGGATGATGATATCTGCATATGCTTTTGTAGGCTCCACAAATTGCTGGTGGGATGGACGTACGGTCTTATAATATTGTTCAATAACCGACTCAAGGGAACGTCCTCGCTTTTTTACATCCCGGGTGATTCTCCGAATGATCCGAATATCATCTCCGGTTTCAACGTACAATTTGATATCCATCAAACTTCGTAGTTCCGGGTCCAGCAAAATGAGGATTCCATCAAGTATAACGATGTGGTGCGGTTCGATGTGGCGAAACTCACCACTACGGGTGTGGGTGCTATAGTCATATACGGGTACATCGATTGCACTTCCGCATATAAGTGATTTCATTTGACTTTTCAGCATGTCAAAATCAAATGCATCAGGGTGGTCAAAATTTACATTCCCGCGTTCGATCATGTTGAGATGGGCTAAGTCGCGATAATAGGAATCCTGTTCAATAAGTGCCACCTCGGAACCGCCGAACTCTGATGACAATGCCTTTGCGACTGTGGTTTTTCCAGATCCGGTTCCTCCGGCAATTCCTATTAAAATTGATGTTTTACCTGTTAGGTCATTCATATGGCGAAGTCCTATTCATTCAAGCTATCCTTATCTATAATTATATGTTTTTGTGCCTTCATTTACCAAAGGGGTGGGGAAGGAGTTCTGAAATCGTGAGTTCCTGATAATTCTGATGAATGTCAGATACAATGATCGGGACATCTCCGAGAAATTCGTACATGATCTGGCGACAGGAACCACAAGGCATTGCTCCGTCTTCGGTGACAAGTGCCATTGCAGTAAATCGGGAATGCCCGCTAGAGATAGCAGAAAAAATGGCTACTCTCTCCGCGCATAGAGTGGTGGGATACGCCTTGGATTCGATATTACAACCATGAATGATGGTTCCGTCTGATGTCTGCAACGCTGCTCCAACGCGGTAGTTACTGTATGGCGCTACCGCTTTTTCCCTGGCGGCGATGGCCTCGATGATTAATGCTTCAGTGTTTATCATGTTCTCCATTTGTATTTACTCTTTGTAATTAATACCATTAAAATTATTCCGACAAGGAATCCTCCGATGTGGGCAAACCAGGCGACACCTCCTCCGGTTCGATCTAAATCTGCAATTCCGTTTAAGAGTTGAGTAATAAACCAGAATCCAACTACAATTCCGGCTGGAATCACTATTGGGAAGATCACTACCAGCACATGGATACGTGCTCGTGGATATTTCAACAGATATGCAGCCATAACCCCTGATATTGCTCCGGATGCTCCGATGATGGGTATCATGGAGTGTGTATTGGTAGTAACCTGGGATAATGTTGCGACGATTCCGCAAATCAGATAAAATAATAAGAATTTTCGATGTCCCAGGATACTTTCAATGTTATCGGCAAACACGTACAGAAATAGCATATTCCCAAGCAGGTGTGCGATACCTCCGTGTAAAAACATGGATGTGATCAAGGTGAATAAGGGGGTGAAAACATAAAAGGGTAAATCGAGAGGCTGGGCATAACCCGTTATTAATGCAGGGATGGTGCCAAAACGCGAACTAATGGGATATTCTGCCCCTGAATTGTAAACCAGTTGAAAAATAAAAACGGAGACATTGATGGCGAGGATACTCCACGTCACATAGGGAATTAAAATTCGTGGATTATCATCCTTGTAAGGAATAAACATCTTAATTATCGAATGGTAAATATTTGTATTGTTTTAATCGAATTTCCAATATTATCAGCAGCTCTGATCTCCAATTGATGCTTCCCTGAGGGCAAGCCATCCCAGAAAGTATAACTTACTCTTTTCCTGTAAGAATTATACTCGAAAATTAGTGGTTTCCCGTCTAATATTATAGACACATTTCTTTCACCGTCAATCCCGGAAAATGTGTCGTTGACGTTGAACGATATTCTGTCTATGTCGATGGATTCATAAACGGCGTGGTTCGATGGAAAGATATTTTCAAGGACAGGAGGATCAGACTCGGAAAGCACAGCAAATACACCGCCAGATAACAGTGTTGTGGATAAATATTCTCCATCATCAGTGGTGTTCATGTATAGCCATCGTGATTTCTTTGGATCGAAATAATAAATCGCTGAATTCGTCTTATCGTCTATCTGTTTTCGGATTCTCAACACCATCTCATTTTTATATGGAATGAGATCGGGTCCCACGGAAATGGGGCCGAATTGTACATATCCTTCTGGGATGGAATAACGATTGGAGACAGGATAAGTCCATACCAAAGCCGGATAATAAAAACAATCTTCAGCGCCAGATAACACCACGCTGCTGTCAGGTGTGACCAATATAAATGGAGAGTCAGGACGGACATATCTCCCGGTGATCGGTCGTTCAAATGGTATTCCGTTTACCAATGAAGTTACACTAGTGAGTCCATCAAGCTGTACGGGGTCAAGTAATCGTGAAAATGATCTTCCATAATAGTTGTTCGGAATTAGAAAAACCGGTATGGAATGACGACCATCTGATGCTTTCACCTCAAGAAACGAACCCCACTCCGGTTCATTATCGGTTTCCAAGACCAGTCCATGATTCAATTGGTAAATAGAAACAGAACTTAATGACTGCGAAATATCTGATTTAAGGATTGACATATCAGCAAGCCCATCATCATATTTTTGCTGAGGTTCAATTATAATAACCCCCGTCAACGTCGCAGTATTTCCGGAATAATCAGATGCCTTGATTCTGAAGTGGTACACACCTTCAACAACGGGGAGAGTTTCAGAATTCCAGTGTTTCACAAAGTTCTGTACGTCAACAGATGGCTCTTGGAACAAACGGTAATACTTCTCACCCGTTAATTTATTCAAAGTATAGTCCATATCCCATATTGATAACGGTTCTTCTCTAAAAGAATAAGTATCGTACTCCCGTCGAAACCATAATGTGGAGTCGATTTCCAATTCAATTGAAAATAATCCATAATTGAAGGGCTGGCCATCCAGTTTGTCCTTCACTTCAACGGCAAATCCTGCAGGTCCTTGAATGGTAACGGTTTTTAAATCAGAATACTCATGTTTTCCAATCTTTTCGACAGAATATGTGGAATGAACAGGTGAGTGATCGATCCGAGTATCAGGTGACAGAGGAATCACAGCCAAATTGAAAAACTCAGGGGACTCAGTATCTATTACGGATAGTCCCAGCAGCTGTGGGTTGATGGGATTTTCGTTTTTATCCCTGATCTCAAAATGCAGATGAGCGCCGTTAATTGTACCTGTGTCACCGGAATACCCGATGATCTCACCTCGTTTTACAGGGTACTCATCAGGTAGGAAGTAGTGATCGATAGTATAGGATTTAGCGGCTTCTTGCAATGACCTGGCAGCTTTGTTCAAGGGCATCGTAAAATTTTCAAGATGAGCATAAACAGCGGTATTTCCGTCATTAAGTTTGACGTAAAGGGTTTTTCCATATCCACGAGAACCGGTGCGGATACGTTGAATATATCCGTCTTCTATGGCGAAAAGTTCGTACCCGGTTTTGCCCCAGGTTCGAATATCAAGTCCCGCATGAAATCGTCGTGGACGCGCATCTCCAAAAACGGTTGTGATAGTATGACTTGCATTGGTGGGCCAAACATAGGATTGCGCGATTGCTATCCCGATAAACATAAGTATGGTAACGGATTGTAGTACTCTCAAAGCCGGATGATTAATTGGATACTTCTGAGTGAATAATCATAAGAATTAACTGAATATCATTTGTAAATTATTTCTGTTCATGAGTTTAAAACTACTGAAAATAAAACTATTAATCCTGTTCTATTCTCTCACAGGGAAGATGGGGAGGCTGGCAAATCAACTGCATTTACCTATATCTGTATCTTCTATTCGAAGCATCCTGATTTTTTTCCCCGTTTCGGAAAGTTCTTTTCAGGTGGCTCTGTACAGTTTTAGGCACCTCATCAACCACCAAAATAAGGATGTAAAATTTTCATTCATGATTCTGGACACATTTAGCGAATTGGTAAATGATACATATGACGGCCTAATTTTTTACAAAATGGACGAATTAAAGATCACACCAACAGACATTAAATTCGATTTGATCATTGATTTGAACCCAGAGTTTCACCTGGAATTATCAAAGTTTATCAGTCGAATCAATTCTGAATATAAAATGGGATTTAAATCCATCTTTAGTGACTATTTTTATAATATTCAACTCAACATTCCCCCCAGTGGTTTTCTGGAACGGGGATATAAACAGGTTAACAAAATCATCCAATTATTATGAATTATATTCTATTTGAAGATACCCGATCACAGGAATTACGGCCGTTTACATTGACCCATGCTACTTTTGAAGTACGGTGTGGCATCTACCGGAATGTTGACCGCATTGTGAACCTGATGAAAGATGATGATACACTCACACTGCTGGTGCGGAAAGAAATGGTAGATGTGACGAGAGAACGATTTCCGGACTTTTCGGTGAATCCATATAAAATCGATCCAGGCATTTGGCTTAATGGGGCGTGTCTGTGGGATGCTGATCATCTAGAAAGTATGAAACTCTGGAAACAGTACGTGACGAATGACGGTCATTTAATTGGATTTATAACTGAAACCATTCAAGACCCGGGTGTCCTCCCACCACTGGATGATTATCATCCGGAAAAGATTGACGTACCCTATTTTCATTATCTGTGGGATGCTATCGAACTGAACGGTCATTATATTGGCAAGGATATATTGAGTGACCGATTTAAAAATTATGTGAGTCCTATGGAATATACGCTGACTGCGGAAGGTGCGGGGACAGGACGGAATATCCACCCATCAGTGACATTGATGCACAATTATCACATCTACCTTGCAGAAAATTGTGAAATCTCCGGGGGGGTCGTTCTGGATGCCTCTAAAGGAAAGATCATCATCGACAGTGGCGTGAAAATTGATATTGGTGCATTGATCCAAGGACCTGTATTTATTGGTAGGGATTCGGTAATCAATCCGGGGGCAAAGATACGGGGACATGTGACCATCGGCCCCGTCTGTAAAGTGGGTGGCGAGGTGGAGGACACTATCATTCATGGATACAGCAACAAACAGCATGATGGTTTTCTAGGCCACAGTTATATCAGCGAATGGGTGAACTTGGGTGCTAATACCAATACCAGTGATCTGAAAAATAACTACGGGATGATCCGATTCAATTTTGGTGATGAACTAGTGAACACAAAACTTCAGTTTCTGGGGCTGCTGATGGGGGATTATTGCAAATCCGGGATATCCACCATGTTTAATACAGGGACGTACGCAGGGGTAGGTGCTAATATTTTTGGAGGTGGATTTCAACCGAAGTACATCCCATCATTTTTCTGGAGTCCTGATTCCAATACCGATTTTAATAAGTTTATACAAACAAGTGAACTCTTGAAAAACCGACGAAAGCAATTTCTTACAGATGCTGAAAAAGTGTTATTGAAGTTGGTGTACGAGGAGAAAAGGTAGAATTTTAATAATTCAAACGACGATACCCTTTTCAATAATTAGGGATTTATATGTCGTTTTTCCGCTTTCCGTATAATTAGTTTGTTGGTATTTCATATTTATTTAACTCTCTATAAGTTCAATTCACTGCTCCTTGGGAGCGAATCAAAAGACCACATTTTATTCCTGTATCAATGAGATACGATATTTTCCATTAAAAATGTTTGACGGTTTTCACATACGAAAGTATATTTCTGCCCCTGTAAATAGGAGAAATTAATGTTAAAGTCAAAAGTTGAGGGATTAATTTGCCCTGCATGCTCTAGTCCGATATCGGAAGAAGACCTGGCGGTTAAACTAGAATGTCTTTCATGCAAAAAGAATCTAAAGAAAAAGAAGTATCTTGCGTTTCTGGAATTTTTAATGATGCAAGGAATTGTTCAAAATATCGATTTTTTTGATGAAACACTTTATGGTGATGAAATCAAGAAAGAAGAAGAAACCAGTGAAGAATTACGGGATGAAACCAATCCCGATGAATATGAAGATCTGAAAGAAAAATTTGAGAAATATGAAGACGAAATGGGAATTAAAGATGAAGTCGATGAAGGAACTGAAGAAAAAGATTGGAAGACCATAGACGAAGATTGGCAGGAGTTCAATCGAAAACACCGGGAAGAAGACGCAAAAAATAATAAATAGGGAGTATCGTGGAAGATTCTAAACCCAAACAACAAAAGATTCAGATCGAACTTGATGAAAAAACATCTCAGGGTGAGTACGCCAATTTTTCCATTGTAACTCATTCACCTTCAGAATTTGTCATCGATTTTGCCCGCATGCTGCCAGGAATGCCTAAAGCCAAAGTGAAATCCCGAATTGTCATGATGCCTGCGCAGACCAAAACACTCATGCTCATTCTGCAGGATAATATTAAAAAGTTCGAAGGAAAATATGGTGAGATCAAACTGGTGCAGCAAGCAGGCCAGAAACAGTTTTCATTTAAGGTACCCGAGGACACACTTCCCAATTAGTCTCTACTGGAATTTTCAAATAATCAGATGATTATTTGAAGTTAATTATTATCGTTTAAGTTTTCTTTTGTAATCGCCAAAGCGACTTTTCTAAGACTAAAACGATTATGGTCGCTATTGTCCCACCTAATAATGCGCCCGCAATCACGTCCGAAGGATAATGAACTCCAATATACACTCTTGAAAACATAATTATAAAAGCGAATGCCCAGAAATATTTGCCAAACCGTCTGAATAAGTAAGAAAATACGACTGCCATCGCAATGGAATTAGCTGCGTGGTTTGAGGGAAATGATTTCTGCTTACCCCCTTTTCCACCCAGATGATTCACAGATTCCACACCATAGTGTACCCAGGGACGCTCTCTTAATTCCAATTTTTTAATGTGGTATCCGGTTTGATCAACACATAAAACCGTCAGAGGGAAAATAATTGCAATAAACCACCGACGGCCTTTGTCTTTGATTAGAAGAAAAATCCATAGGAGCAGAAACGGAATAACCAATGGAGCTGATTTATCAAACAGTGGCATGATTTTATCGAACACCAGATTGGATAGGGTTCCGTTGATAAAGAAGAATATCTGATGATCGATATTCAGAATGAACTGAATCACTGTAGTTTTATAATGATGTTGCCAGTTTAAATACGAATTGCTGCCCCATTTTCGCTCCGCCTACGAGTTCGCGATGATAGTCATCCAATAGATTTAGTCCAGAAATATTTACTGTGACGTGCTTATTGAATTCATATGAATAATGGATATTAATGATGTTGTATGGGCCAATGGTACCCGCCCACAATCCATCGGACCAGGGGAAGCGGTCCACATGTCGCAGACTACCAGCGAGAGAACCGAATTTGGACTCCCATTTTGCGCCGACAGTCCACTTGAATTTTGGTGCGTTTATAGGGTCGTTCTTTTTTGTTAAGTCGTTATAAAACTCGGTGGAATTATACCATGAAAAATTCCCATTCAATGTCACGGATGGCGTAAGAAAATGAGTAAAACTCATATCAAATCCCTGAATCCAAACTTCACCATAGTTTAATGAGCTGAGGATAATATGGGGTGGAGAGCTTGCCCTTCCAGGTCCCATTAATGGATTTCCATCAGGACCGATCACACTGGTTTGAACCCATTCGGCTTCTGAAAGTCCGATCAGTTTCTGATATTCGTCAACACCGACTGCTTCCCAAAACTGTGCATCAAAATCGTACTGAGGTTTAAATTGTGTACCCGTAGCGAAAACTTCCCAGGGATGATAAATTGTATATCCTGTTGTATCATTATCATCAGTAATATCATATTCAACAAATCCCCATTCGCCAGCATCTGGTTCAGCGCCCCAACCGAATTCATCCGCCCAAGGTGCCCAATCTTCGTCATCATCCAATCCATTCCATGCCGTGCCATATGGGGGGTTCGATCCACGGTCATTTATAGGCAGTATTCCTATGACTGTATTATTTTCAATGCTGGCCTCAGTACCATCGCTGTTATATCTTTTTACGACTGTTGGCGTGATTATTGTCGCAGGACTAAAAAAGTTTTGATAATAACTGACATAATAGTCGAAAGTAAAAAATGTTCGGTCACCTAAAAATCCTTTATAACCAATTTCAAAGGTTTGGATATTTTCAGATCGAAGTGGGTCAATATCCGGGAGGTGATAGGATTCTTCAGGCGTGTACAAAACACCGTCTCCATTCACTTCAGGAACAAAGATCAGATATCGTAAAGTATCCAATGGGATCCAATCGACTGGAGCGCTTTCATCTGTGATATTAAAGAAAAAAGGTGCTCCGGTGACTCTGTTGCCATATGAATCAAAATACCCCGCTTCCATCAATCCAATTTGTTCAAAACCAAGAGAAGGGTCATATGTTGGGTCGTCGGGACATATATTTCCATAACAACCATAGTATCCTGGCTTTTGGACAGGATAGTCTTGGCTAACTCGCGTGTATGGTGTACCGTCTTTATTGCCACGGGAATAAATGTCAAAAATTTGAGACTTTCCAATATAAATATCAGTAAAGAGTGTTGTAGTTGTGGGTGTGTTGAAGGCTTTTCCATAGGTCAACCGCCACATGTTTCTTTCGTTCGGCTCAAAGATCAAGCCGAGTTTTGGACCGAATAATAATCCTTCTTCTTTTAATTGATCGTGACTGTCAACTCTGGCAGCTGTTATTAGCTTCCATCTTTTAGATGTTGTCAGAATAGTACTACTCTGGTAATAAACACCAAGTTCCGAGGCGTTGACGTTATCAAATTCATCTGGCTCATCAATTCCCTCATCACTTTCGTCAATCAGTCCATCACCATCATTATCCACACCATCTGATCGCATCAAAAATCTATCACCATCGTTGTCATATCCATTGGGTCCATCGTTAAGGATAGTTCCGAAAGTTTGTGGCATGGTTTGGAACAAGTCAACCCCCCAGATAAGTTCTGTGGGGAAGGACATATTTTTGCGTAAATCAAGATTATTTTGAATTTGAACAGCAAAATTTGATGAATGATCGATGATGTGGTCACCTAGATTATATCCGCGGGTTTTCCCAGAATAACTTGTATTTGTATATGTTTGAACAAACCAGTTTTTATATAATGCTCGCATTTGGAAAAATTTGTATTCCCATCCATCAGCGAGGTATCTCCCAATCCCGGTTACTTGCTGTGTTTTTGTATAGGAATAACCTCCCTGAAAAGTGATGGAAAGATCAGGATTAGGATTATAATCCATTCTCATTTCAATTTTCCGGTTATCTACCTCAAAATCAGGGTAATCGTCATCGCCATCACCATTGGTATCACGCACAACTTGAAAATCATCCATATAGTCATTTTCGCATCCGAAGCATCCATCACCTGTGTCATAAATCCCATCATTCTCACCATTGTCAGTGGCAAATAAACCATTTCCTTCGCCAGGGTCACCAGTACCGGGTAAGCCATCCTGTCCAAAGTCATAGATGGGTTCACCTTCATTCCAAATTCCATTTGGTGCTGGCCAAACATCATTCCAATTATTTGGGTTAAATAAATATGTATCGTTATAACTACCGCTTATAGGTACATCAACTATGCCATTGCCATTTAAATCAACCCATCCATCACCAGGCTGCCAAATACCGTCACCTTCACCTTCGTCATCAGTATTGGGGATGCCATCTAATCCTACATCCTGTGCATCGCCAAATGTATGTGTAAAAATATTTAATGGTTCACCAACTTGCAATTGATTGTCACCTGCTAAATCATCAAATGGGTCACCCGGAATTCTATCTTGTCCATAGTCGTAAATATAATTATCAAAAAGAATTGTAAACTTATCTTCATCATACATGTACTTGCCTCGTACATGTTCATCAATGCCATCGGGGTCATACCAAGGATTTGGATTACCATGATATATGGGCGAAAATTTACCATTATATAAAATTATGTCTTGAGTCTCGATATTATTCGCCCAGGCTGGATATTCCAAGTTCGAATTGCTGATTCTCTCATTGGTGTCGTCCACACCACCGGTACCATCGTTGTCATACCCATCATACCAGATGTCGCTGGAAAGGTCAATATTTTCATCAGGAGGTAATCCATTTGCTCCGCTCCATTCGCCATTACTATCCCAATCTTCAAAAGGTTCACCGAGGTCGTACATGCCGTTTTCATCCAGATCATCAAAGGGTTCAGCATTATCAATACCATCTGCCCAGAAATAATCTTCGTCCACCTTCCCATCGTGGTCATCATCAATGCCGTTGAACCAATCTTCCCCTGCTATACCATCTCCATCCAGGTCTCCATGATTTGCTTCCCCATCGCCGATGATTAATGTATCACCACTATTATTTACACCCCATCGTGCATTAGCAATTGCACCTCCTGTCGAAGGGATACCTGATTTCCATGGATTATTATCTTTTCCATCTATTTTTCTTTCTGGAAATCCGACCCAGGGATAACTATGCGCTTTGAACTCTCGCTCAGACATATATTCCCATTCGTAGGCATGTAAGTATGAACCTGAAAGTTTCATACTGAAAGCACCGAATTTTTTTGCCCATCTGCCCGCAACCTGTCGTAATTGTCTTTCATCGCTACTACCAGAAATATTAAAGTTTAATCCTTCAGAGTCCCTAGGTGATTTTGAGGTGATATTAATAACACCACTATGCGCATTAGCACCATAAAGTGCAGTGGCCGGACCCAAAACCACTTCAATTTTTTCCACATCTTGGGTAGATTGTGGAATCGTGGCATAATTGATTACTCTTAATGCTGGAATGTTTGCAACCCTGCCATCTGTAAGAGTGAGTAAACGCGAGCTGAAACTGCTATTAAATCCACGAATGGATACACTATAGTTATTAATCCCGCTGGCAGTAAAATCTACTCCCTTCATTCCGCCCAAATACGAACCAATATTTGTGGTATTCTGTCTTCGGATATCTCTGGTACTAATGATCTCAACGGAGGAAGGCGCTTTTGTGACTTTGTCTTGTCGTCTAATCCCGGTGACCTGAGCGCCTTCAACACGAATGGCTTGAGGAACCAGAGAAAAATCTAAAACCGGAAAAAGTTCATTTTGTGTAAGTGTAATGACGGAGGTTTGTATCTCGTATCCAATATAATTCGCCATAACCGTGTAGGTACCATATGGGACATCCGGGATCGAATATCTCCCATCCAAGTCCGTGGCACTCCCCAGTGACGTTCCTTCAACAATTACATTTGCACCGATCAATGGGTCACTATTGGACTTATCTGTGACCTTTCCGGTAATTGTGGCCCCTGCGGAAAGCAGCCAACTGATAATAGATGCAATTGAAATTAATATTTTAGATTTTCTAAATTTTCTCATAACATAATCACCTTGTTATACTCTGAAACAGAATTGTTTTTAGTAAATAAATCTAAATGAATTTACGCCTAATTTTAATTAAAAATTAGCGAACATAAATCAGATAACCGCGGACAACAGTTGTATCAATAATATTTGAGAATTAGATATTAAAATTAACAAAAAAAAGGAGGCAGAAAATACATTTCCGCCTCCTTTATAGTCTGTTAATCTGGTTTTATATTATTTCAATAGTACTAGTTTTTGAGTAAGCACGTCAGAATTAAAAGTAGATTTTACAAAATACATACCACTGGGCGCTTCAGAAGCATTCCAATGAATATCATAAACACCGGCTTCCTGATAACCACTCATCAATGTTTCGATCAATTGTCCTTGTAGATTGAAAATCTGTACAGTCACATTACCACTTGAATCCAGAGATAAACTCATGTTGGTTACGGGATTAAACGGATTAGGATACGCTGTACTCAGTGAAAATTCACTGGGTGAAACCAGGTTCATATTTAAATATTCAGAACCGGTAGCAGCAAGAGCAGATTCAATGATGAATTCTCCGTTGGTTGTGAATAAATCGTTTCCTTCGGGAGCAACGATAATAATATGCGTCATGGTTCCTTCAGTTTTATAATCTGCAACCAAAGCGTTATCAGTAAGATTTAAAACAAAATCCTCACCATGAGACAAAGTCAATTCAATCCCTCCGACAAATCCGTCAGATGTAAAGGTCGCTGTATGTCCACTGGGTGCAATTTCGATTGATGTTGCGTTATCAGCACGCGCAGGATTTAAAATCGCCTGAACCATCATGACAATATCTAATACTGTGAGGTTTAGGTCTGCATTCATATCCGCTTCACAAAATTGATCCGATGTGAGGTCAATTGGATTATTCCCCAAAATTTCTGAAACTAGCAGAACGATGTCCGCTACATCCAAGCTACCGGAAAGATTTATGTCACCACTATTTTCACAAACACCCAGGTCTCTCATTTCTACCATGACCAATCGGGATTCATATTCAGGTAAGCAAGTGGGTGCGAAATTCATAACAATCCTACCGCTGGCTCCGTCAAAATCATGATCGCTGTCGTCGGAAAGTATTCCAGGATTCGTAGCCATGATATATGCTATACATTCATCATATGTTCCGCCACCCATCATGCAGCCTTCCAATGTTGCTCCGAATACTACTCCGTTGTATGTAAGAAAATTACCCCAAGTGGCAAATTGTTCATCCATCAGATATACATCATTAGCGACAGAAACTACATCGACACAATATCCCAGTCCAATTTCTTCAAATATAGCTGAAACATCACCTGCAATAGCATAATTAAATCCACATGCAGGGTTCATATGCGTGGCAGTAATGTAAGGCAGCCCAAATATTCGGTCATAGTCGCCTGTTAAACCATCTTCGTCATAACCGATAATATCGCCTAAACCACTTTCGGAAACAGGACCATCCATGGCATGCCATTCAAAGTACATGTCAGGGTAAACGCCCATGGCTTGGTTGGTGGAGGACATTGAAACTAAACCAGGTTCTTTTAATATAAATCCACCAGCAACACCAGGAAGGTCGGTATCAGCCGGCACATAAACATCCATGTTTCCATCTCCATTAGTATCAGCAAAATATGTCGAAGGTATTTGAACGTTTGTAGGTGTTGAAGGGAAATAGTCAAGTACAAACCCGGTTGACAGAGAAATGCTACCGCCTGTCATTCCACCATAATTACTTTCGGAAGGATATCCAATAATATCAATAGAAGGTATTGTAAACCCGGCAGTCAAGTCCGAAGAATATTCCATGACATCGGTGATAGGTAAAACCTGAACGGAAGTTATACAATTCTCTTCGTTTACATCCGGATAAAAACTACCTTCTACAATTTCAGCAATCCCGTCTGCTCCAAAATTCACATTCAAGTTGATACCGCTTGCAGTAAGTGCTGCTTCGCTATGGGGACCATTGTAGGTGTGATAAAACACATATCCTTCTGGCATCGTCGAAATAGGAACAACAATACCAATTCCATAAATATCAGTTACCTCCAGATCCGTACTTGCCCGTATGATATCATGGTAAACGACGTAAAGCCCGTTCATCTTATACTCACCAGCAACATCCTGAGCCATGACCGAAGTCATTCCCATAATTGTAATACACGCAAAAAATAAGTGTATTTTGTGTCTCATTATCGTTTCTCCTTGTTAATTGTTAAATAAGTTTAATTAGAAAAAAGTGATGAATTAAATTCTTTTAGCAAATTGTAATAAGCACAACCTACATCTTTTTCAGATTTTATTCAAGAATTAAATTTGTATTTTTAAACGACTATTAACCAATTCTGCGAGGTCTAAAACCTCTACATCCTGCTCTTTACCCTGAACCTTCATGGCGTCATCCATCATTATCAGACAAAAGGAACAGGCAGTCGCTATTGTAGCTGCGTTTGTTTGAATGGCTTCATCGAACCGGTTTATATTGATCCTATCTCCCTCGTTGATCTCATGCCACATATTTCCACCACCGGCGCCGCAGCAAAAACTGTTTTGTAAATTACGAGGCATCTCGATGATCGAATCACGCCCTCGGCTTTTTTTAATCACTGACCGAGGTGCATCAAAAATTTGATTATGCCTACCCAGATAACAAGCGTCATGATATGTAACGGAACCCTCATCATTATTTTCGAGGGAGATTTTACCCGTATTAATCAATTCGTTTAAAAATTCGCTGTGATGTACCACCTCCAGATTTGCACCAAAATCCTGGTATTCGTGTGTGAGTGTATGATAACAATGTGGACATTGGGTGACAATTTTATTAAAGGAATATTTCTTAAAAATTTCAATATTTTGTAATGCCATCGTCTCAAATATGTATTCTTCACCCATTCGTCGAGCAGAGTCTCCTGTACAGCTTTCTTCGGTACCGAGTACCGCAAAGTCAATTCCTGCGTTCTTGAAAATATTTATCATCGCTTTGGAAACTTCCTGATTTCGCGGGTCATATGAACCAGCACATCCAACCCAGTATAACACATCCGCGGATTTTTTCTCTGCAAATACCGGGATGTCGAGCCCTGCATCTTCTGCCCATTTCAATCGTTTGGATTTAGGAAATCCCCAGGGATTTCCATTTTGAGCTGTCTTTTCCAGACTTTCTCCAGCCATTTCCGGAGGTGTACCCTCAGATAGCACCAGATGCCGTCTCATATCAATAAATGTTGGAATATGATCAATCAACACAGGACATATTTCCATACAAGCACCGCAGGTTGTACATGACCACAACTCCGTTTCAGTAATCAACTTTCCAATCAGTTTGTCATTAGATTTTCCGTTGTCAGTATTGTACAATGCACTTCGAATATCGGTGATGATCTTCATCGGAGAGAGAGGCTTACCCGTCTGAGCTGCAGGGCAAAGCGTTGTACACCGTGCGCATTCGGTGCAAGATGCACTGTCAAGTAGCTGCTTCCATGTGAAATCCATGACATTTCCCACACCCAAAGAAATATTCTCAATGTCTGCATCAGGATCGGACAGCAAATCCGAGACATGCATAGGTCGAAGAAGCCCCCTTTTTCCTTGGTCTGTAAATGCAATATTCAGAAATACGACAAACGCATGAAACATTTTGGTCATCGGGAAGACTGCTATAAATAGTAATGAGGTAATAGCATGAAACCACCAGATTACTGGTTTTATTGCGATCCATGTTTCTGATGAAAGTGCTTTTGAAAGTGTGTATCCAATCCATGAAAATGCGGCAAATTGGGGTTGGTCTGCTCCTAATCTTGCTGCTTCGGATAAAAATCCACCTACTGCAAGTAGTAATAAAAATATCAGAATACCCATATCCCCCAAGAGATTACCACGTCCTGATAATGAGCTGTTGGGGAGTTTCTCAGGTTTTTGGGAGGTTCTTCTGAAAATTGCTAATATTAATCCGAGGATTAACATCAATCCCCCCAGATCATTGATAAACGCAAACCATGGTGTATCCAAAGCAGGCAGAAATTTAGTTAAGATACCTCGTGCCGTTAGAAAATCAACGGTTGTGGCAAACAGCAGTATGAAAAATCCCCAAGCAAGAAAAAAATGCATCACTCCTGCATAGGTGAAACGGTTTGAAAACACTTTCCTTTGTAAAAGACCATATCTAAATAAATGGTTGAGTTGAGTAAGGAAACTTTTTGGAAGTTTGGATTCTGGCTTTCCAGAAAATATTCCAAAAAATCGGCGGAAATTATAAATGGTATATAAAATGGTGACCAGCGCAAAAATATAGAATACAGTTGGGATATGATGCATTTCAGTCATAGACGGTAATCCTTATTAAAATATATGTGCAAAATTACAGTGGAAAAATACACTAATAAAAGAGCGAGCTATCTGATTCGGATCAGGAACCAGCAGCATATTTTGATAGGGTTTAGCCCTTGTGGTCTTTGAGTGTTTGAGTGATTTTAGGAACGATTTCAAATAAATCTGCCACAATACCATAGTCTGCAATTTCAAATATGGGTGCATTTCCATCTTTATTTATTGCAACGATATTGCTGGATCCTTTCATCCCAACCTGATGTTGAATTGCTCCAGAAATACCCAGCGCCAGATACAGTTTCGGTGATACCGTTTGACCGGAAGAGCCAACCTGGTGTTCATGAGGAAGCCAGCCATAATCCACCACTGGGCGAGATGATCCTAACTCGGCTCCCAAAACTTCAGCAAGTTCCTTAGCAATGGGCATATTCTCTTCTTTTCCGATTCCTCTTCCAACAGCAACAATTATTTTTGCACGACTTAAATCCACCGAACCTTTTGATTCCTGGAATTTTTCGCCGGGGTGAACGGTACATTTTACACTATCAAGATTGACTTCAAATTGTTGAACGGAGGTATTACCGGAAACTATCGAATCCAGCCGGTAAGCTCCTGATTGGATAGAAACTAATACAGAACCTTCTACTTTAAGGTCTGTGTTAATTTTTCCTTGATAAATTTGACGTGTGAGAATTAATCCGTTCTGATTTTGAATCCGTATGCAGTCTGAAACAAAAGGTATGTCGAGTTTGGCACTCAATCGGGGAACCCAATCACGGGTTTGGTATGTATGCCCAAATATTACCATATCCGGATGGTGAGCGGAAATAACCTGATTAAACGCTTCACAGTAGAGCTGAGGATTATAACTATTCAGACCCGGATCGCTAATTGATAATACTTGTTGGATATCGTACTCGGTCAACTGATCATTCACCTCGCCAAAGCAAACTGCTGAAACCTGAGCATCGGTAGCTCTGGCAAATTGCTGTGCTCCAGCTAAGGCTTCAAGAGAATTACGATTAATAGTACCATTGTCTTTTTGAATAAATACAAATATATTCATGATTCCCTCTAAAACACTTTAATATCGTTTATCATTAAATCCCCAAGCTTTGATGCAATCTCATCAGGAGTACCTTCTATAAAAGTAGTCTCTTTTACCTTTTGTGGAATATACATCTTATCCAGAAAGATTTTATTTTTACTTCCAGTTGAGTCAATTTGAGAACTGTCGAAAATATCGATAGGTTTTTTCTTCATCATCATGATTCCTCTTAATGAGGCATATCGTGGTTTATTTAATCCGGATTGAATTGTGATTGATGCAGGGAGGTCTAGTTCTGTCCATTGGAACCAACCACCTTCCAATTCTTGTTTGACTTTGATACGTGTGTCATTTAAAACCTCAGTTCCCATTACAAGTGCAGCGTGGGACATATTTAACATCTCTGCTAGCAATAAACCCAGTTGGGCATTCCCTGAATCATTGGATTGCAAACCCGAAAAAATCAGGTCAAAGTTTTCATCTTTAAGAGCCTGAGTAAATATTTTAGCCGTTGAGAGGATATCAAAACCATCTGACTCTTCTTCAGAGATATACAATCCACGATCTGCTCCTTTTGCAAGTGCATCTTTGATCACCTGCTGAGAGGATTCCCTTCCAAAAGAACAGGCGACTACTTCACCTCCATGGGCTTCTTTCATTAATAATGCTTCTTCAAGTGCATATGTGTCACTTTCGTTCGTACACCAAGTGATGTCATTCAATTTGATGCTGGAACTATCATTGGACAAAATGATCGCTGAATCATTGTCTGGTACTTGTTTCATCAGTACGCATATTTTCATTTATGCTCTCCTAATCATGTAGCTAATATGGATAAAAATTGATTTTGTATTATAAATATTTTAATTTTATGGATCCTAAACTTACGGAGATAAAAATTTATTCGGAGATGTAAATCCAAATATTAGATTTGTCTGATAAACAATGCGAAATAAACCAAAATAAACATGAAATCAGCAACGCTTCCCATGCATTTAAAAGTACTTGATAATGTTATCTGAATACATTTTTCAACTAACTTTACCTTCGAGAATAGATTCTAGTTATGTTACCATCCTTTACAAATTATCAACAAATATATTTATAACTCGATATTTAAATTATTTGTTCATCTGATGGATTACTTATACAAATTTCAAAAATTGATTATTACACTTTTAGTGTTTCTCCATGCTTCAAACCTTGGATTCGGACAGGATATTGTTTATCCTGACAATACAAATTCAATCATTAATCCTAAAAAACTAGCATTCGCCTCCCGAACAAAAGAACCCCCTACGATTGATGGTATTTTATCTGAGGATGTTTGGGATATTGCTACTCCGATTAGTGATTTTGTTCAGGATTTTCCAAATAACCTGACCGCTTCCACTGAAAAAACAGAAGTTAGATTACTCTTCGATGATTATGCTCTTTATGTGGGAGTTGATTTATTTGATTCTTCCCCATCAGAAATATCGGAAAGATTAGCCCGTAGAGATGATTGGATGGCTGGATTTGAAGGGATATCTGATTGGTTTACTATCGATTTTGATAGTCGGTATGATCATCAGACAGGCTTTGTTTTTGCCGTCAATGCATCAGGAGTTCAAATGGATGCCACGGTATTCGATGACACAGACTACGACGAAGAATGGAATGCAGTCTGGCACTCTGAAATATCCAAAGATATGACCGGATGGCACATCGAAATTGAGATTCCATTTTCTATCATGAGATATACAGAATCAGATTCAATGGTATGGGGGATGGATATGGCGAGATACATCCACCGTAAAAATGAACACATCACTTGGATACCCAGGCCGAGGGGGGTCAGAGGCATCGCATCCCGATATGGAAAATTGATGGGTTTCGATCATGTACCTGCTGCAAAACAGATCGAGATTCTCCCTTATGTTTTATCAGGCAGAAATTCTATTAAAGGTGAAATGCTGTCCTACCCGGATTCTCTTGGAAGTGAATTTTCTCCGTTGGATAGAATCGACCGAAATTTGGATGGCGGTGTGGATGTTAAATATGGCATCGGGTCAAATTCAACTATTGATCTGACAATTAATCCTGATTTTGGATGGATAGAAGCTGATCCTGCAATAATTAATTTGACATACTACGAAACCTACTTTTCAGAAAAACGCCCATTTTTTTTGGAAAACTCCACTATTTTCGATACTCCCATTGAAATGTTTTATTCCCGTCGAATCGGTAAAATGGATTCACGGATTTTAACCGCGGGAAAATTATCTGGTAAGTCTCAGGACGGATTATCCTATAGTGTGTTGGGAGCTCTGACATCTGATTATCAAAGTGGATCCTGGGCAAGCGACTTAAAAAATGAGGGACTTTCATATTATCTTGCAAGTCGTCTGGTACAGGATATACTCATGGGGAATTCTTTTGTTGGCCTTATGTTTAACTCTACCGGGAGGGATGGTCATTCCACAAACGACGTTGCAGCAGATCAACTCCTGTCTATTGGGAATAATCGCTTGATAATTGATCAACAGATCGCGCTGACAGATATCACAGGTTTACACGGGTTGGGTTACGCGGGAGAAATCGCATACGATAATGAAACATTTTTCAGTACTTATTTTTCGGTAGATTATTTCGACGACAATTTTGATAATAACGATCTAGGGTATAACCTCAGAAACGATCTAACGAATTTCGAAGTTGGACTCACGTTTAGAAAGCAGGAACCGGGTCCGATTTGCCGATATGCATTTACTTCGATAGATTATAATCATCAATCCAATTTGGATGGGCTAGTTATTGGAAATTATGTGAGCACAGATTTTGGGTTGACATTTAATAATTATTGGCGAATATCAGCTGAAATAAACAGGTCCTTCCGTCATTATGATGACAAACTGACTTTTGACATCGAAACACAAAATCTCGGCCCGTATGTGAAACTTCCACAAACAGATGGTGCTTATTTCTCGGTCCAGAGTGATCAAACAAAACAGGTGCAGATTGGGGCTACTATTGGCAAGGGAAAAAGTATCATTGGCGATTGGGGGAAACAATATTCAATTTATATTAATCTTCGTCCTACAAGCGCGATTGAAACTAGTATGTACTATTCAAGGAATCGATCTTTTGAGAAATTTCACTGGCTTGAAATTACTGAAGAGATAATTAATGAAAGCTTTTCCGACAGCATAAAGCTGCATTATATGTTTTCTGAATCCAAAAACCAAATGAATATCCTCACATGGCGAGTATCTGCCGGACTCGCGACCAATAAGAGTATTGAATTTTATTCTGAATATTTTATGAGCAGAAACCATTTTAACGATCAACAATATTTAGAATTACTGGAAGCAAAAGCATATCCGGTTCATACTGAATATCAACCTTACTCTAGCTTGCCTGATGATTCTAGTTTATTGGAACCGTACTTGTATAATGAATTTTATGCAAAATACTCCAGTCTTAATCTGAATCTTGTTTTCAGGTGGGAATTTTCTCCTGGTTCAACGTTTTACCTAATATATACAACAATGAAAACGATCAATGGAAAAGAATCAGTGACTATATCAGATTTTTGGAATTATCAGGGAGGTGATGACTGGTCGGAATTTTCTACTGAAGGCTCGTTGTACATTAAACTGAACTATCGGTTTAATCGAAGATAATGGACTAACAGATCCCTACACTTTATTTTACATATATCCGGAATTCTGCAGGGTTATAGACTTTACCAATTACTGCTGCAGCAAGCGATTGTTTTTCCATCAATTCAGTTACCAACAAATCGGATTTTTCAGCCGGCACTGAGATAAGTAGTCCACCTGATGTTTGTGCATCGGCTAACATCAATTGTTGGAATGGAAGAATCCGATCCGAAAAACTGGTTGAGCGATTAACATGAGTCAAATTGGATTTGGTCCCGCCCGGTACAACATCCTTCTGTGCAAGTTCGAATACACCTTCCAGAAAGGGGCATCTATCAAACTCAATTACAGCAGATACATCACTTCCCTCGCACATTTCCAACAAATGTCCCAGAAGTCCAAAGCCAGTAACATCCGTGCATGCACTTACGCCTACAGCGGTCATAGCCTCGGCGGCGGATTTATTAAGAAATACCATAAGTTCAGTAACTGAACTTATCATGTTTACATCTGCAAGTTCACGCTTGATTGCGGTCGAAATAATGCCTGTCCCCAGAGGTTTAGTTAGAATAAGCACGTCTCCGGGTTTGGCAGTATTATTCCGAACCAAATTTTCTTTTTTGGCGATTCCCGTTATAACGAGTCCGTATTTCAACTCTTTATCTTTGATGGTATGACCACCAAGAATAGGAATCCCCACTTTTTCGGTTACTGATAATCCTCCGTTCAGAATTTCTGTCATAACGGAAAGTGGTAGTTGATCTTTTGGAAATCCGGCAATATTCAGTGCGAATAAGGGGGTCGCCCCCATAGCGTAAATATCCGAAAGTGCATTGACTGCGGCGATCTGTCCATAGACAAATGGATCGTCTACGATAGGGGTGAAAAAGTCAACACTTTGGATCAACAAATTTCCGTCAGGTAGCGGATATATGGCCGCGTCGTCAAACGATTCATACCCGATTTGCGAATTATCTAATGTTACTGAATTTAAAGCGCTCAAAACTTGAGCTAGGTCATCTGCCCCTAATTTGCAGGCTCAGCCGGCGCCGGATGACATGCTGGTCAATTTGTATTTCTTGGAAGTCATATTATTGAAAAATTATCAGTTAATTGTTTAGAATTAAAAGTTAAAAGTTTTCGAATTATAAATACACTTCAAACTCCTAAATACGTTTTGTGTGGTAGAATTACAGAAGGGTAAATTTTCTAGCCGGATTTTCCGGTGTTTTAGCATGAATTCTAATGATAAAATGATTTTTGTTTCTCTGGATTCTAAATAATACTTATAAAATCAAGGTTCAAATAAATATATGAGTGAAACTAAAAAACAAGTCACTGAACTAACCGATGTAACTATTAGATTTGCCGGTGATTCAGGTGATGGGATGCAGCTTACCGGAACCCAATTTTCAGACAACACCGCAATATTTGGCAATGATCTTGCCACCTTTCCTGATTATCCTGCTGAAATCCGCGCTCCGGCCGGATCACTTGCCGGTGTCAGCTCATTTCAAATTCAATTCAGCAACCGGGATATTCATACACCTGGAGACGACCTGGATGTACTGGTATCCATGAATCCAGCTGCTCTAAAGGTACATTTGGCTGATTTAAAAGAAAACGGGATGATCATCATCAACGATGCCAACTTTACAAAACGAAATCTTCAGCTTGCAGGATATGACTCAAATCCAGTAGACGATGGTTCATTGAGTAATTTTCGAGTTATCCATGTTGACATGACTAAATTAGTCACCATTGCTACAGAGGAAATCGGCTTGTCTCCAAAATTAGTTGCCCGAAGTTCAAACATGTTTGCCTTGGGCATAGTATATTGGATGTACGGTAGAAAATTCGACAATACCATTAAATTTATTAAAGATAAATTTTCAAGCAAGCCGGATATATCAGAAGCCAATGTGAGGGCACTCAATGCCGGTTTTAATTATGGTGAAACGATTGAAGTAATTAAAACCTCCTTTCACATTTCAAAAGCGGTATTTGAGCCGGGAACGTATCGAAATATGATGGGGAATATGGCAGTTGCATATGGATTTTTGGCAGCCGCGCAAAGTTCAGGATTGAACCTCTTTTACGGAGGTTACCCGATTACTCCCGCCAGTGATATTCTTCATTATCTATCTGGATACAAACACTTTAATGTGAAGACATTCCAAGCGGAAGATGAAATCGCAGGTGTCGTCAGTGCAATTGGCGCAGCATATGCAGGAGATTTGGCGGTGACTGCCACCAGCGGACCGGGAATGGCATTAAAGACGGAAGCCATTGGATTGGCCATTATTACAGAACTTCCACTCGTTATTGTAAATGTACAAAGAGGCGGACCCTCCACCGGTTTACCTACTAAAACCGAACAATCGGATTTATTGCAAGCAATGTGGGGCAGACATGGTGAAGCGCCATGCGCTATATTAGCGGCTTCCAGCCCTGCTGATTGTTTTGAGGCAACCTACGAAGCATGCAGAATTGCGTTAAAATATATGATGCCGGTGATTCTCCTTACAGACGGGTATATTGCTAACGGATCCGAACCTTGGAAATTACCTGACCTGGATAAACTACCTAAACTGACCACAAGACGGGTCACCGATCCTGAAGGATATCAATCTTTCGATCACTCCTCCGAAATTCTGGCTCGTCCATGGGCTATTCCTGGAACCCCGGGAATGGAACATCGCATCGGTGGTCTTGAAAAATCTGACGGTTTAGGACATGTAAGTCACAATCCTCTTAATCACCACCATATGGTAAAACTAAGACAGAAAAAGGTAGACATTATTGCCAAGGAAATCCCGGATGAAATCCCATTCGGTGACACATCTGGAGATCTGTTAGTATTGGGATGGGGTGGAACGAAAGGCGCTTTGCGATCCGCAGTCGCCCGTGCCAGAGGAGAAGGAAAATCGGTTTCTCACGTGCATCTGCGTTATCTCAACCCATTGCCTAATAATCTGGGCGAGTTATTGTTAAAGTATAAAAAAGTACTTATCCCAGAACTGAATTTGGGACAATTAGCGATAATCATCCGGGCGAAATATCTGGTGGATACTATCAGCTTCAGTAAGTTGCAGGGGAAACCGTTCACCATCACCGAAGTATATCAACGAATCATTAAAGAGATTGAAGGTTAAGGCAATGACAGACACCAACACAATGACAACACCATTGACCCGTAAGGATTTTGTATCAAATCAGGAAGTTCGCTGGTGCCCGGGATGCGGTGATTACGCGATCCTGTCGCAAGTTCAAAAAATCCTGCCTAAAATGGGAATACCCAAGGAGAATTTCCTGTTTGTATCTGGGATTGGATGTTCCAGTCGGTTCCCGTATTACATGGAAACCTACGGATTTCATTCCATTCACGGGCGAGCTACCGCACTTGCATCCGGCGCAAAGGTAGCCAATCCGGAATTATCAGTCTGGGTCATTACAGGTGATGGGGATGCCATGAGCATCGGCGGAAATCATTTTATCCATACGCTCAGACGAAACATCGATATGAACATTTTAATGTTCAATAACCGGATTTACGGCTTGACTAAGGGACAATATTCACCAACATCCGAAATTGGGAAGGTCACAAAATCCTCGCCCTTGGGATCACTGGATTATCCGTTTAATCCACCCGCACTGGCGTTGGGAGCCGGCGGTACGTTTATCGCCCGAGCTATCGACCGCGATCAAGGTGCATCACTTGAGATCCTTGAGCGTGCTGCAAAACATAAAGGTACTTCTTTCGTAGAATACTATCAGAATTGTCTTATTTTTAATGATGGCGTCTTTTCCCATCTAACGGAAAAAAACACAAAAGATGATACGGTTTTACATCTGGTTCACAATCAACCGATGCGCTTTGGGAAAGATAACAATAAAGGGCTCCGACTTGTTGGATCGCAATTTGAAGTTATTGAATTGGGTTCGAAATTTGGAATCAACGATGTATTCGTCCATAATGAGAATGATAAAAACCTTGCCATGCTTTTAAGTGAATTAACATACAGCGATGTTCTTCCCACACCTGTTGGAATATTCTACGTAAAAGATACACCGACTTATGAAACGATGGTAGAAGATCAAATCGAAAGAGCGATTAAAATCAAAGGAAAAGGTGATTTAAATAAACTTTTCAACTCCAGTGGAACCTGGGTTGTAGAATAATTGAGGAGAAAAAATGTTTGATATATTATCCGATGAATTAAATCACATGGATGAACGATCACAGAGTCGTCGAAAATCAATAGGTAAAGCTGTATCTTTGGATGATCCTATTAGCTCGCTTGCACTTGGGGACTTTTCTGTTTTATCACAGGATGAGAAACTATCCAATATCATTAAAATTTTACAGGATGAGCACCTTGCATGTGTTATCCTTGAAAATAATGATAAAATATCCGGTATCTTTTCCGAAAGGGACATCCTAAATAAAATCGTTGGTTTCCGTCTGGATCTTAAAAAAGAATCTGTTCTTAAATACATGACAGCGAATCCCGAGACACTCCATATGAAAGATTCGATTGCTTTTGCACTGAATAAAATGACTGCCGGAGGCTTTAGGCACGTTCCTATTGTCGATAATAAACAAAAAACAGTAGCTGTTGTCTGCATCACGGATATCATTAATCATCTTGGTGAGTACTATTTCAACGAAATATTTAATTTGCCACCTAAACCGACTCACCGTCAGGATGAGGCGGAAGGAGCATAACCAACAGTATTAATTCCTGCTTCATGGCAGATTAAAACTAAATATAAATATAAAGGATTAACGATGCGAACTGAAAAAGATTCAATGGGAAAGATGGTTGTACCAGATGACGCTTATTATGGAGCTCAAACCCAACGGGCAGTTGAGAATTTTCAGATCAGTGGTATTCGCATACCGAATGCCTTGATCCGGGCGCTGGGGATGATTAAACGATCTGCAGCCATTGTTAATTTTAAACTCGGTTTACTAGATCAAGCTCGCAGGGATGCCATTATTCAGGCATCCGATGAAGTGATTGAGGGTAAATTCAATGACCATTTTTTAATTGATATTTTCCAAACCGGGTCAGGTACTTCTAGTAACATGAACACGAATGAGATCATCGCCAACCGTGCGAGTGAAATCATGGGAGGCACGATCGGTACCAGAGAGCCCGTTCATCCAAATGACCATGTGAACAAGGGACAATCCAGTAATGACGTGATCCCAACGGCAATACACATTGCTGCAAATGTAGAGATCGAAAAGGATTTGATTCCTGCATTGACAGAACTGAAAAACAGTCTTGCTGAAAAAGCATCAAAATGGGATTCCATTGTCAAGATTGGACGAACTCATCTACAGGATGCCACTCCTATTCGACTGGGCCAGGAATTTTCAGGATATGCTGCCATGATCGAAAACGGTATCAAACGATTGAAAAATTCGCAACAATTACTATCAGAACTTGCCCAAGGCGGAACTGCCGTCGGTACTGGTATCAATACTCATGTGGAATTTGGTGCAAGAATAGCTAAAGAGCTTTCGTCTCTTTCCGGAGTCTCGTTCAAAGAAGCAGCCAATCATTTTGAAGCGCAGGCAACGCAGGATTCCAGCGTGGAAACTTCTGGAGCTTTAAAAACAGTGGCTGTGTCATTGTACAAAATAGCTAATGATATCCGTTGGCTGGGTTCAGGGCCAAGAGCAGGTATAGGTGAATTGATCCTGCCTGCCGTTCAACCTGGATCTTCTATTATGCCGGGTAAGGTTAATCCGGTGATCTGCGAAGCACTCATTCAGGTGAGCGCACAAGTGGTGGGAAATGACGCAGCAATCACCCTCGGAGGTATGGGAGGAGTGTTTGAGCTAAATCTGATGCTCCCATTGATAGCGCATAATTTATTACAATCCATCGAGATCATGAGTAATGCTGCACGAATGTTCAAAGTGAAACTTCTAGACGATTTGGAAGTTGATGAACAGAAATGTACAAACTACATTGAGGGTAGTCTTGCCATGTGTACATCATTAGCGCCTGTGATTGGTTACGACCGTGCTGCGAAAATTGCTCACGATGCCTATGAATCTGGGAAGACCGTTCGGCAAATCGCTCTTGAACAGGAAGTCCTTGATGAAAAGACTTTGAATGAATTACTGGATCCCATGTCCATGACGATACCCAATAAATAGGGTAAAAGAATCTGAAAAGGAAAAAGAAAAACCAAAAAAACTCATGGGGAAAGGTGTTTTTAAACACCTTTCTTCTTTTATTTGCAGGTGGAATAGTCACAGTATTCTATCTCGTTACTCTGTCTAGAGATTTACCGTCTCTGAATGAGCTTCAGCAATTCAACCCTGATACCGTTTCCAAGATTTTGTCTGCAGATGGAAAACTCATCAAAGAGTTGTACATTCATAAACGTGATATTGTAAAAGTTGGCGAAGTCCCCAAGGATTTGATTAATGCGCTGATCTCAATGGAAGACCACAGATTTTACGAACATTCCGGGATTAGCATCAGAGGGATTGCCAGGGCTGTTATTGTGGATGTTCTTACCATGAGTACTCGGCAAGGTGCCAGCACAATTACACAACAACTTGCCCGTAATATGTACAATACTATCGGGTTCAAAAAAACAATTACCCGAAAACTCCGGGAATTCCTTACGGCAATCCAGATTGAGAAAACCTACACAAAAGCCGAAATTATGGAATTGTATCTGAACTCTGTTCATTTCGGTCATGGAAGCTATGGTGTCAAAACCGCTACCGATATTTATTTTGGTAAAGATGTAAACGAGTTGAGTTTAGATGAGTGTGCAATTCTTATCGGACTACTACCTGCACCAGCTCGGTATTCGCCAAGGAATCATCCTGAAAAAGCATTAGAGCGACGGAATTTAGTGCTCAGAGTTATGATGAATCGGGGATATATCACGGAAGCAGAATATCAGGAGAATATCGAAAAGGAATTGGTGGGGAAGGAATCATATCCAGATCCGGGATGGGCGCCGTACTTTGCTGAACATGTGCGTCGTGAACTGGAGAAAATTGACGAAGAATTAGATATTAATTTATACAAGGATGGATTAGTCATCCATACAACACTTGATAGCGAAATTCAGCGAATACTTGAAGCGGAATTTAACGACGGAATACTGAAAAATCAGGCCGTTATAAATAGAGAATACTTGACCAGCAGCCGAAAACTATCAAAAGGATTATCGCTGGCGAATTCGACTTTTTCAGCTGATTCAGTAAAGGAAATCCTCAAATCAGGACAAACCATTCCCAAAGAACTGAGAAAACAGTTTCTTGTTCAGGGTGCAGTGGTAGTGATTGAGCCGGGAACAGGACACATCCTTGGTATGATCGGTGGACGGCAAGAAGACGAATATGCCGATCACTTTAATCGGGCAACTCAGGCAAAACGTCAACCCGGTTCTGTATTCAAACCCTTTATCTACATGACCGCTCTTGAAAACGGTTTTATGCCTACAACCCGGCTATTAAACCAACCTATCGAAGTGTGCCTGGATGAAGGCTGTATCAATCGCTGGAATCCTCAAAACCATGATGGATCAACGGGTCTACTCACTACTTTGCGTGATGGTATCAAACGATCTTTGAATCTGATTTCCGTGAGAGTGGTGCAGGAATTGATCGGTCCGGGTGCCGTAAAAAATAGTGCTCGTGCATTTGGGATTTCCACGCCTATTCCTGTTGTGGACGCCATCGCACTTGGTGTTGCAGATGTAATTCCACTTGAGATAACCGCTGCCTACGCCGCCATTGCAAATAATGGTATCCTCACAGAACCGATCGCTATCACCCGGATTGAAGACCGATATGGCCGAGTCATTAAAGAATTCGACACGGTATCGCGGGAAGTAAAAGACGAGAACCTTATTTATGTACTTCGGGATATGATGCGATCTGTCATTGAAGAAGGTACAGGAGCATCTCTGCGATGGAAATATAAATTCTATCGGCCAGTGGCAGGAAAGACAGGCACAACCAACAGTAAAGCAGATGCTTGGTTTTGCGGATTTACACCACAATTATCCATGGCTGTTTGGGTAGGGATGGACGATCCTGGTGTGTCATTGGGCACTAAACAATTCGGGTCTCAAGCGGCTTTACCCATTTTCGGGAATTCAATCCATGATATTTATGAAGTAAAAAATTATCCTCTCGCAGATTGGGATATGCCAGATGGTGTTATAAAATTACAGATCTGCACAGAATCTTACGAACTGGCTTCTCAGTGGTGTCCTCAGGAATTTAAAAAAGATGAAATTTTTCTGAAAAAATATGTCCCTCGAAAAGAATGTGAAATCCATTCGAACCCTTTTCAACGATTTCGAGATAAATAATAATAGAAGTAAGAAGTGTGAAGTAACCTGCCTGCCGCAGGCAGGGAAGTGTGAAGTTTCGCAGAGAGTTTGTTTCCCGCAACGAGCCTACCGAATTGAACTAAAGGAAGTGAGAGGTGATGAAACTGAGAAATTGAATCATTTAATTTCACATGGTCAATTATCTTATGTCAATAATCAATTCCAATTCTTCAACAGATTCGTCGGTTACGGATATTGCATCTGACAACATTTTCACTGCCCGGTCGAGTTTAGATTCAGTACTACAATAAGCGGTGCAAATCACATCACCGGTTTTCACTGAATGCCCGAATTTGTTGTAAAAAGTGATCCCTGCAGAATTATCTAATTTATCAGTTTGTATGATCCTGCCACCACCCATTTCGACGATAGACATGCCAATTTTATACGTGTCCATGTGGCCTATCCACCCATCTTTTTGTGCCATTATCTCATGAGTGAATTTTGGAGAATTAACACCCGGATCATTTAATGCTTCCGGGGAGCCACCATGTTCGATGACCATTTCCTCGAATTTCGCATAGGCTGTACCATCCGATAAAGCTGTCTCCAAAAGGGAGTGATGGTCACCGGGAATCTGTGCCATTTTCAGTGCTTGTTGTGCCAATACCAACGTTACTTCTCTGATATCGGCAGGTCCATTTCCTTGCAATAAGTCTACACTTTCTCGGACTTCACTCCAAACGCCTACATTGTTTCCTAAAGGTTGATTCATATCAGTAATGACAGATGCCATTTTCAGCCCATACTCAATACCAACTTCGGTCAGTAGATTGGCAAGTTTTCGGGCATCTTCAGGTGTAGTCATGAACGCGCCATTTCCACATTTAACATCAAGAACCAGCCCTTGGATTCCTTCTGCGATCTTTTTGCTCATGATGCTCCCGCAAATGAGGGAGAGGGAGGCAACGGTGGATGTCACATCCCTTAAAGCATAAATCTTTTTGTCTGCAGGGCAAATATCCTTCGTTTGTCCCATAATGGATATTCCAGTTTTTTCAACGATCCGCTGGAATTCTTCAAGAGATAATTGAGTTCGGTAACCGGGTATAGCCTCAAGTTTATCCAGAGTACCGCCTGTATGCCCTAGACCTCTTCCTGACAGCATAGGGACGTACAATCCGCATGCAGCAAGCAATGGTCCCAGGATAAGGGAGACTTTGTCGCCAACTCCGCCCGTACTATGCTTGTCTACTACAAATCCTGGGAGATAAGATAAATCCAATCGTTTACCGCTGTTCACCATGGCTTTTGTGTAATAACGAGTTTCAATATCGGACATATCATTAAAATAAACAGCCATCAACCATGCGGACATTTGATAATCCGGGATGCTGCCATCGGTAAATCCGTCCACCATGTACAGAATTTCTTCCTCTGAATGGCTCAGTCGGTTTTGTTTATTTCGTATCATCTGGAAAGGCGTAATCATAAAAACAGCTCCAAAATGTTAATTCAATAGTTGAGACTATGAATAAAAAATATTAAAAGTTTGGGTTAAGTATTAAGAATATAATTATTGGATTTTATACAGGTTTGCGAAGTCGATATAATGCTGTGCGCTGTCGATGTTCTCCTGAAATTCTTTGTCAGTCACATTTCTCACAATTCTTGCAGGAATTCCCAGACACAGCGATCTTGGTGGAATGATCATTTTAGGCGGGACCAGAGCACCTGCCCCGACGATACTGCCTTTGCCAACGACTGAATCATCTAAAAGGATAGCGCCCATCCCGATCAGACATCGGTCTTCAATTGTACATCCGTGAATCATGGCATTGTGTCCGACAGTCACCTCATCACCAATGATTGTGGGGGAGACATCTGTTGTAACGTGGATCGTACAATTATCCTGGATATTCGTTCGATTTCCGATTCGGATATAATTCATATCACCCCGGATGACAGCACCAAACCAGACGTTAGTTTCTTCGCCAAGAATCACGTCACCAATAATGTCCACACTATCTGACACATAGCAAGAGTCAGGGATGACCGGCGTCTTATTCCGGAACGGTAATATCATGGTTCTTCCTTTTAGTAAATTTGAGAAAAGATATCCAGTCGAAATTGATAAACCGTTGTTCTTTGGACGTTTTGTAACATAAATATAATCCGGTAATTCCCAGAATAAAGTTGGGTAACCACATAGATAGAAAGGGTGACAGAAATCCGCGATCAGCTAACTCTTCTCCGGCGATAAGAAATGCCCAGTAAATAATAAAAAATCCCAGACTGAACGCCATGCTGACGGCAAATCCTCCCTTCTTGGCGATAATCCCCAATGGAGCACCAACGAGTATAAAAACAATACTGGCTACCGGAATTGAGAATTTTTTATGTAATTCCACCCGGTATTTATTGATTGAGTTACCATAGGATTCAATCAACCGTAAATCGCTACTAATACCTCGCTTGAGGTTGCTGAAACGTCGATTGAATTTTTCCAATGAGCCGGGAATATTTTCAACCGATAACGAGTCCGTCAGCCTGAACTCATAATCTTCTAATAGAAGATGGATTACCTCAGATGAGTGCTGTCGCAGGACATTTAATTTTAATTCGGTGTTTAATCGTTGATCTATCCTCTCCCAGACATTTGCTATTTTTTCGAAATAGCCATCTATTTTTTCATTGATCATTTCGTAAGTCATTTCCCGATCTCCGCGGATATTACTGTCATTACGCGTGAGCGCAAGATTGTCCACCGGGATAACCACTTGGTACTGGTCAAAATAAATCTCTCGATATTCGTCTGGGTTTTCGGATAATTCGTGAATAACGCCTTCGTTCAGATCAAGTAAAACACCGTCGTTCAGGGTTTTTACAGTTCCGTATTTTGCAAGAATAGTTCGTTGTGTAACATTATTTTCTGTGTTAAAGATTGTAATGTCTGTAAATCCGTCATCATTTTTTCCACCGATAAGAATCGTATGTCCGGGCAAGGCTTCGATAAAATATCCAACATCGAATTGCATATCCGGTCGTTTTCGACTGATATCAGCTGATAATTTTCGAGCATTGTGATTCATATCCGGGAGGACCCAATTATTAAAGTAAATCATGTATCCGGTAACAATCACTCCAAATAAAATGGAAGGAAATAAAAGAGTACGGTAACCCACGCCTGACGACCGCATAGCCGTTATTTCGTTATCCGAGGATAATCTACCAAAGGCCATCAAGCATGCCACGAGAACGGCCATAGGGACTGCTAACGCCAGTATCCAAGCGAGATTCAGAAAGACAAATTCAATCAATACCCAAAAATCAAGTCCTTTCCCCAGAAATTTATCGATAGATTTCAAGAGAAAATTTGCCAGCAGAACAAAGATCAGCACTAGCAGGGCAAAAGTAAATGGCAGGAGGTGTTCCTTAAATATGTACCGGTACACGAGTTTCATATCGGTGAATTTACATGCAAACCCCCTTTTAAATTCAAGACATTTACTTGTTTTACAAGTTCACATCCCTGTAATATTTCCGGCTTATTTAACATGAGAAACGAGGTATAGCGCAGTCCGGTTAGCGCACCTGCTTTGGGAGCAGGGGGTCGCAGGTTCGAATCCTGCTACCTCGACCAAGGGGCAGTCCCGACAGAATCGTCGGGACTGCCTCGAAATAGAGTTACCCCGACAAAACAGGGACTACCTCGAAATAGAGTCGCCCTGTTAAAACCGGGATTATCTCGACAAACGTCAATCACAAAAAAAACTCAATGGTGGCTGTAGTTCAGCTGGTTAGAGCACCTGACTGTGGCTCAGGATGTCGTGGGTTCGAATCCCATCAGTCACCCACTTCTTGCCTTCGTAGCTTAACTGGATAGAGCATCTGACTTCGGATCAGAAG